>CAXRGK010000274.1:0-2774 GCA_964230145.1 Burkholderiaceae bacterium
CTAAGCATGATATAATGTGCGGCAAATTTTTTAGTCGGCAGCCGCTCTGAGCTGGAGCAAGGCTGCAAGATTTGAGGTTTACCGCATGAGTGAGAAAACTAACCAGCAGTGGGGTGGTCGTTTTAACGAGCCACCCGATGCTTTTGTTGCCCGTTTTACCGCGTCCGTAGAGTTCGACCAGCCTGGCGTCATCTGCTCGGCAGGTGGCGCCACCACCATCTGGGTGGATTTCCCGAAGCAAAAGGCTGTGGCGCTGCCCGACTGGGTGCGAGTCCTGGTTTCGGACTGAATGCCTTTCAGGCGGGCGTGCCGCCCGGTTTCCATCGGTCGGCATGGCTGCTGAGCCAGTGGGCGGCCAGATCCGGCTGGCCCACCTGGGTGGGGTGAAAGTCCGCACGACGGTATGCCCAGAGCGGTTGTGCGATGCGCCGAACCAGACCGTGACGGCCAAACAGGAATCGGGCGGCCGACACCCAGGTGGAGGGCTTGTGCAACGTGCGATCGTGCCAGAGGTTGTTGATGGTTTGCCTCAAGGTATCGAGTGTGAACTGCATCAGCACATAGTTGAACCAGCGCATGCGCCAGGTGTGGTTGCCGCCCAGCGCCACATACAGATCGAACGCCACACTCTTGTGTTCCGACTCTTCGGCTGCATGCCAGCGCCACAGCGTCTGCAGGGGTTCTTCGGCCTGGGCAAACCAGTCACCTGCCTGGTCAATGTTTTCGAGTGTGAGGTCGCCAAACAAAGCGGTGAAGTGCTCGTAAGCCGCGGTGATGGCCAGCTCGTGCAGGTAGCCCTTGTCGGAGGTACGGAACATCTTGCGCCGTCCAATTTCCAGGCGACGTGCCGCCCGCGGTCCCCAGTGGTTGATGAGACCCTGTTTTTCCAGATGGGCGTTGTAGAGCCCGTGCAGATGGCGGTGCGTGGCCTCCTGCCCGATGAAGCCCCGGACGGTCTCGCGCAGTGCTTGGTGCTCAGCGCTGTCACCCAAGTGTTTGGCGCCTTCGCGGACCGAGTCGATGAAAAACTGCTCGCCCACCGGAAAACTCATCGACAGGGCATTGCAAAACGCTGTCCGAAACGCATCGCCGCCGTTCCAGTGACGCGAAAAACCCCGAGACAGATCGACCCCCAGTCGGCGAACCGTGAGGGTGTGGCTGGATGTGTTGGTGATGGTGGACATGGAGACGGGCATTGCGGTGAATCTAGAAAGTGAGCATTATTCAGGTTTTAGACAGGCCGTCCACTCGCTTGTTGCTCAGATTTTTTCGACCAGTGACATGCCCGCTCGCAAAACCGCCATATCCCTCAAGCCCAATGGAAATCTGCGCCGTCAGCCGACCCAGGCACGCGCGCAACAGACCATACAGACCTTGTTCAAGGCCGCTGCTCAGATTCTGGACAAAGAAGGCGAGGGCGGTCTGAGCACAAACCGGGTGGCTGCAGCCGCCGGGTTTTCGATCGGAACGCTCTACCAGTATTTCCCCAGCAAGGAGGTGCTGGTGCAAGCCATGGCCACGCGTGGCCGCGATTTGGTGCTCCAGGAGCTCGAACGTTGTCTGAACGAAATGGAACAAGACCCGTTGGAGCAAATGACGGACCCACGGGGATCCATTCGCCGCATTCTGCGCATCCTCATTCAGGGCTTTGCGGGGGGGCACAGCTGGACACGAAGTCTGGTGCGTCTGGCCTGGGCGCAGGAGGAACCTCAGGAGACGGCCAGTGCCGTCCGACAGGTTTCAGACCGGCTGGCCCTGTTTCTTGAGCGCGTTGACCACCCCCAGATGCGCCCACTGGGCACAGCGCAGCTGTTTGTCCTCACCCGTTCGGTCATCGGGACCTTGCGCAGTGCCAGTCTGGAAAAATCGCCGCTGTTGCAGAGCCCCGCGCTCGAGGACGCACTGCTGGAACTGGTCTGGGCCTTGATCGGTCAAGACGCCAGCGCACGGCCTCGCAATTGAGCTTCAGCCTTTGGTCTTCGGCACCCGACCCATCAGATAGAACTCGGGGTTGGGCATCATGCCGGTCACGCTGGCCATGCGGTTGGACAGGCCGAAGAAGGCGGTGATGGCGGTGATGTCCCAGATGTCCTCGTCGTCGAAACCGTGGGCGTGCAAAGCGGCGAAGTCGGCATCCTCGACCTGATTGGAGGCGGTGCAGACTTTCATCGCAAAGTCGAGCATGGCGCGCTGGCGGGGTGTGATGTCGGCCTTGCGGTAGTTGACGGTCACCTGGTCGGCCACCAGCGGTTTCTTTTCGTAAATGCGCAGGATCGCGCCATGGGCCACCACGCAGTACAGGCATTGGTTGGCCGCGCTGGTGGCGGTGACGATCATCTCGCGGTCGCCCTTGGTCAGGTTGCTGGTGCGGCCCACGCTCTCGGGCACCATCAGGGCGTCGTGGTAGGCAAAAAAGGCGCGCCACTCGGCCGGGCGGCGGGCCAGCGCTAGAAACACATTGGGCACGAAACCGGCTTTTTCCTGGACCTCCAGGATCTTGGCGCGCAGGTCTTCAGGCAGGTCTTTGATTTCGGGGTGGGGATAGCGTGTGCTCATGCAGGTCTCCTTGTCCGAACCATTATGCTCAGGGCTCATTGCAGGAGCCTGTCATGTCGAAAACACAAAAAGACCTTCCCCAGGACGCCGCCTTGCAGGCGGGGCTGGTCACGCGCAACCAGGTCATGGGCGCCGACTATGTGGACCGCGCCCTGGCCGGGGCCAGCGACTACACCATGCCCATGCAGGAGTTCATCACCCGCAACGCCTGGGGCAAT
>CAXRGK010000275.1:0-3908 GCA_964230145.1 Burkholderiaceae bacterium
CCATCGCCCGCTACGCGCACATCCGCAACCGGCTCTTTGACTTTGAGTGCCGGCGCGAGCAAGGCTGGGTCAGCCTTTGGATGCGCCCGCGCATGCCGCTGCAGGACTACGGCCTGTTTGTGCAGAACGTGACGGTGTTTGCCAAGTTCAGCATCCTGCGCGGTCTGGCGCATCCGGCGGACCTGCAACGTGGACGCTTGCTGCTGCCATGGGACGCACCCGAAGCCGGGCAGTCGCCGGCCGACGATGTGCCCTGTGTGTACCAGGCCCCTGCGCTGGGTTTCGAATTTCCTGTCGAAGTGGCCGACCAGCCCAGCGTGCTGTCCGACCCTGACCTGTACCGCCATGTGTGTCAGGCAGGTGATGAGGAGCTCGAGAGGCTCAAGGGCAGCATCAGCGCTCGGGTGCGCCACTTGCTGCATGCGCACCAGCCCCGCTGGCCCTCGCTGGAGCAGGTGGCCGATGCGCTGTCCACGTCGCGTCGCACGTTGCTGCGCAAACTCGAATCCGAAAAGATCGGCTACCAGCAATTGCTGGACGAAGCGCGCAACGAACTGGCCTGCTGGTACCTGCGCCAGTCACGCATGCCACTGGCTCATGTGGCCGAGAAGATCGGGTTCAGCGACCAGACCAATTTCAGCCGCAGCTTCAAGCGCTGGAAGGGCTGCAGCCCCCGGGACTACCGCCGGCAGTTTGCTGCCGACGTGGCGACCTCGCTCTGAAGGTCGCAGCCCCGGCAGGCAAGGCTCAGCCGAGCACGGCTTGCGCCACCTCGCTGTAGAGTGGAATGCCCAGCAGGATATTCAGGGGGAAGGTTACGCCCAGCGAGAGCCCGAAATACAGCGAGGGCTTGGCTTCCGGGATGGCGTAGCGCAGCACCGCAGGCACCGCGATGTAGGAGGCGCTGGCGGCCAGCACCATGAGCAGCGTCGCATCGCCTTGCGGCAGATGCAGCAGCCAGGCCAGGCCCAGTGCAAGCGTTGCATGCGTCAGGGGACCCAGCACGGCATAGGCCAGCAGCCAGGGTGACTGGCCCCGCACCTGCGGCAGGTTACGGGCTGCCATCAGACCCATGTCGAGCAGGAAGAAGCACAACATGCCCTTGAACAGGTCTCCCGAAAAAGGTTGCATGGCGGCCTGACCGGTTTCGCCCGTCAGCAGGCCCACCACCATGGCGCCGAGCAGCAGCAGCTGGGCGCCGTCGGTGAAGGATTCGTGCAGCACCTTGCCCATCGACATGCCGGGCCTGGCGGGGCCTGCCACCAGCGCGGCGCTTGAACCGCCCTGAACCACGATGGGGCTGGCGGGCGCCGCTGCCGCTTGCCGCAGGGTGTTGGCCAGCACCACCGCCAGGATGATGGCGGGCGATTCCATGAGGGCCATGGCGGCAGCCATGTGCCCCCCGTAGGCAATCTGCTGGTTTTCCAGGTGCTGGACCGTGGTCACGAAGGTCACGGCGCTCACCGAGCCGTAGGTGGCCGCGATCGCGGCCGCGTCAAAGCCAGACAAAAACCGTTTGAGGACCGAATACCCGGCCAGCGGGATGACCACGGCCAACGCGATGGCAGCCCCCAGACCGGCACCCACCTGCGGGGTCAGGCCCGATTGCGCCAGCGCAAAGCCGCCCTTGAGGCCCAGGGCCATGAGCAGGTACAAAGACAGAAAGCGGGAGATGGCGGGCGGGATTTCGAGGTTGGATCTGACGGTACCAGCCAGGATGCCGAAGACAAAAAAGAGGATCGCGGGGTCGAGAAGGTTTTGCATGTGAGGTTTCCTTGGGGCGTATGGTAGAAACCCTCGATGTATTTGTAAAATCGATTTTTATATAGATAAATATAGGTAAAACTCGATGAATATCACCTTCAGGCAACTGCGGCTGTTTCTGGCGCTGGCCGACACCGGCAGCGTGAGTGCCGCAGCCAAGGCCACCCATGTGACCCAACCCACGGCTTCCATGCAGCTCAAGGAAGTGAGCCAGGCGGTGGGCCTGCCGCTGTACGAGGTCATCGGAAGGCGTGTTCACCTGACCGATGTGGGCAGGGAGCTGGCCGCGACGGCGCGGGCCATGACCGTGTCGTGGGAGTCGTTCGAGCAAAGCGTGGACGCGTTCAAGGGTTTGTCGCGCGGCAAGCTGCGCGTGGCGGTGGTGAGCACGGCCAAGTACTTCATGCCACGGCTGATCGGGGGGTTTTGCAAAAAGCACCCGGCCATCGATGTGGCCCTGGAGATCCTCAACCGTGACGGCGTGGTGCGCCGCCTGCGCGAGAACCTGGAC
This sequence comes from Burkholderiaceae bacterium, assembly GCA_964230145.1. Taxonomy (GTDB): domain Bacteria; phylum Pseudomonadota; class Gammaproteobacteria; order Burkholderiales; family Burkholderiaceae_C; genus Limnohabitans_A. The sequence goes on from CAXRGK010000275.1 coordinate 2,276, forward strand.
GACCTCTACATCATGTCCATGCCCCCTGCGGACATGGATTTGCACGACGAGGTGCTGATGCCCAACCCGATCGTGGTGATTGCGCCAGTGTCCGATCCTTTGACCAAAAGCCCCCAGATTTCCCTGAACGACCTGGCCGGGCACCGTTTCATTCTCAGGGAACCGGGTTCAGGCACGCGGATGGCGGCAGACCAGCACTTTCGCAAGATGCGGTTTCACCCTGACGTGCGGCTGGAGCTGGGCAGCAACGAGGCGGTCAAGGAATCGGTGGCCGGTGGTCTGGGCATTGGCGTGGTGTCCCGACACGCGCTGCATGGGCTGGACAAGGAAAACGGCGTGCGCGTGGTCGATGTCGAGGGCTTTCCGCTGCCGTCAGCCTGGCACATGGTTCACCACGCCGGGCAGAAACTTTCACCGGTGGCGCTGGCGTTTCGGCAGCATGTGCTTGCACAAAACCAGGCCGCCAAACGCCGCGCTCCAGCCCGCTGACGCCACGACCGTCAGGGGCGGGCCTTCAGGCTTTTTTCGATGGCGGAGGTGAGGCTGCGGCTGTCCGGGTCGGTCATGCTGCTGTAGCTCTCGACCAGCTTGCCGTCGCGGCCGATCAGGTATTTGTAGAAATTCCATTTCGGCGATGGGGCGCCTTGCGCGATCAGGTGCCGGAAAAACGGGTTGGCCTGCTCGCCGCGCACGCTGGAGGCGGCAAACATCGGGAACTTGACACCGAAGGTGCTTTCGCAGAAGTCGGCAATCTCCTTGTTGCTGCCTTTTTCCTGCGCAAAGTCGTTGGACGGGAAGCCCAGCACCACCAGCCCCTCGGCCTGGTATTTCTGGTGCAGGGCCTCGAGTCCCTTGTATTGCTTGGTGAAGCCGCAATAGCTGGCCGTGTTGACGGCCAGCACCACCTTGCCCGCGTACTGGCAAAGCGACTGTGGTTTCTCGTCCTGCAGACGCAGCAGGGTGTGGTTGAGGGTGGAGGGGCAGGCCGCGGCAGGCGCTGCAGCGCTAACCAGAGAAGAGGCCATCAGCAGGCTCAGCCCTGTCAGGCATCGGATCAGCTTGGCGGTGGGTGTCATGGGGTGCTCCTTGCGCGCGGGTTCAAAGGGTACATAGCCGGTCCAGGGTACGGTCAGCCTGTTGCTTCAATGCTGTCAGGGATTCGCTGTCCATGCGGGTGAGTTGATGGTAGACCACGCCCAGCCTGGGGTTGCCTTCGAAGTGTGCACGGTGGCGGTCAAAAAAGTCCCAATACAGCGCGTTGAACGGGCAGGCATGCTCGCCTGTTCGTATCTTGGGGTTGTAGGCGCAGCCTTTGCAGTGGTCGCCCATGCGCTGCAGGTAAGCGGCGCTGCTCACGTAAGGCTTGGTCGCCAGGCGCCCGCCATCGGCCCACTGGCTCATGCCCAGGGTGTTGGGCGCTTCCACCCATTCAAAGGCGTCGATGTAGATGCCCAGGTCCCAGCGGTGCAGCGCCTGCGGATCGAGCCCGGCCAGCAGGGCGAAGTTACCAATCACCATGAGGCGCTGGATGTGGTGGGCGTAGGCATGTTCGAGTGACTGCTTGACCGCGCTGGCCAGGCAGGCCATGCGGGTGTCGCCGCTCCAGAACCAGTCGGGCAGGGGGCGGGTGTGG
>CAXRGK010000276.1:0-6288 GCA_964230145.1 Burkholderiaceae bacterium
AATATGGCGACGATGGAAAAGCTGGGGGCTGGGGGCTGGAAGGCGCTGGATGTGGGGCCGACGCCCTGAGGGCATGAACCACCTGTCGCGCGCAGGGGCGCGCGCCCACAAGGCAAGACTTGATGTAGGAGGTCGCCCCTGCGGCCGAACGACTGTCCATGAAAAAACGCCCATCCCCCGCTGCGCCTGAACTGCCGCCTGAAGTGCGGCCGGGCCAGTCCATCGAACTGCTCAAGCAGTTGCACATCCTGACGCGTGAGGGCAAGCTCAACCAGGACTCGCGGCGCAAGCTCAAGCAGGTGTATCACCTGTTCCAGTTCATCGAAAAGCTGCTGCTCGAATTGCCCGAGTCGCCTCAAGGCCCGACGCTGGCCGACCACGGTGCCGGCAAGTCGTATCTGGGCTTCATCGTTTACGACCTGTTTTTCAAGGCTCTGGGCCAAGGCACGATCTACGGCATCGAAACCCGCAGCGAACTGGTCGAGTCTTCACGCCAGCTGGCAAAGCGGCTGGGTTTCGAGCGCATGCTCTTTCTGAACCTGAGCGTGGCCGAGTCGACGCAAAGCACCGAGCTGCCCGAGCAGATCGACATGGTCACGGCCCTGCACGCCTGCGATACGGCCACCGACGACGCGATCGCCTTTGGCCTGCAGAAGAAGGCGAGGTACATGGTGCTGGTGCCCTGCTGCCAGGCCGAGCTGGCCCGGGCGCTCAACCAGAGCAAGGCCCTGAACCTGCAGCGCACGCCGCTGGCCGAACTGTGGCGCCACCCGCTGCACACCCGCGAGATGGGCAGCCAGCTCACCAATGTGCTGCGATGCCTGTACCTGGAGTCACAAGGCTATTCGGTCACCGTGACCGAGCTGGTGGGCTGGGAACACAGTATGAAGAACGAGCTGATTCTGGCGAAATACACCGGCCAGAAAAAGCGCAGCGCTCGCGAGCGGCTGGAGGCTTTGCTGACCGAGTTTGGCCTGACGGCATTGGCCGAGGCCCGCTACCCGGCCCGCTGAACGGTTACTCCGCCTCGATCTTCGCGTCCCGGATCGCCTTGGCCCACTTGGCGGTTTCGGCCTTGTTGCGCTGGGCCAGCGCTTCGGGGGTGCCGGGGGCGGTTTCAAAGCCGATGGCCGCGAATTTGTCCTGGATGTCCTTGTCGGTGGCCGCTTGGTTCAGGGCCTTGTTGAGTTTGGCGATCACATCGGCTGGCGTGCCAGCGGGCGCGAACATCGCAAAGTAGGCGATCAGTTCGTAGTCTTTCAGGCCCAGGGCCTCGTTGACGGTGGGCAGCTCCGGAATGGCTTTGGAGCGTTGCATGGACGTGACGGCCAGGCCGCGGATCTTGCTGGCCTTGACCTGCGGCAGCATGACCGCAAAGTCGGCCGTGAACAGGTTGACCTGACCGCCGATCAGGTCGGTCATGGCGGCGGGGCCGCTCTTGTAGGGCACATGCGTCATCTCGATGCCGGCCATGCTTTGCAGCATCTCGGTGGACACGCGCTGCGAGGTGCTGGCGCTGGCAAAGGTGAGCTGTGTGGGTTTGGCCTTGGCCAGGGCCACCAGCTCCTTGAGGTTTTTGGCGGGCACGTCGTTGTTGACGGCCACGATCAGCGGCACCGAGCCGATGTAGCCGATCGGGGCAAAAGCCGTGTCCTGGTCGTAGGGCAGCTTTTTCATCAGGCTCTTGAGCGCGGCGTTGGTGCTGTTGGTGCCGACCATGATGGTGTAACCATCGGGCGTGGCTTTGGCCACGGCATCGGCGCCAAGCATGCCGTTCACGCCGGCCCTGTTCTCGATGACGATGGGCTGGCCCAGCGACTCAGACATTTTTTGCGCGAAGGCACGGCCGATCTGGTCGGTGGCGCTGCCGGCGGCAAAAGGAACGATGGCTTTGATGGGCTTGCTGGGGTAGCTCTGGGCAAAAGCGCCACAGGCCATGAACAGCAGGCCGGCGAGCAGGGTGGTCGTGCGCAATTTCATCGGGTCTCCTCTTCAGTTGATTTCCAGTTTGAGCAAATGGCTGCTCAGCGTCTTGCCATGGGCGTCCAGCGCCAGTGATCGTGTTACCCCACCAGCCAGCGCTTCGTACAGCACGAACTGCAGCGCGCCCAATTGGGGCAGGGCAAAGCGTTCGACGCGGCCCCGAACGATGCCATCGTAGTGCGCCTGGACGCGCTCGGCTGTCAATTGTGTTTCGAGCCGGGCAAAGTCTTTCGCGTCATGGGCGATCACGGTGAGGGTCGAGCGGTTGCCCTTGTCGCCGGTGCGGGTGTGGGCGATTTCTCGCAGTTGCATCTGCGCCTCCTTATCCGAGCAGGGTCACATCGGGCTGCGCCCAGCCTCGCGGCACCAGCACCGCAGCGGCTGCAACCACTTCGCGCACCGACTTGGTGGCACCACCACCGGCGGCCGGGCCGTTGGTGTAGAGCGCTTCGACTTCATTGGCCACGAGCTGGGCTTGCTGGCGGGCAGGGCTGCGTACGGCCACACGCAGGCGCACTTCATTCGGTTCGGTGGTGGCCTGGGCTTGCGGCAGCAGGCTGTTGACGCCGATCAGCTCGTAACGGGCTTCGAGCTGGCCGAGCCCGGCATCCTGCAAGCGCTGGCGCACCAGCTCCAGTGCGAGTTGTCCGCGTGCTACGCAACCAGGGCCGGCGTAGCCCATCTGGCCTTCGCCAATGTAACCGTCGTGGTAGCCGACGGTGACCTTGAGCGTGTCCGGACGCTGCTGACCGTTGGCGCCTGTGGCGCGCACGCGGTCCGCGCCGTCGGGCGTCAGACGTACCTGCGAAAAATCCGCCACCACATCGGGCTGCAGGTAGCGCGCGGGGTTTTCGATTTCATAGAGCAGCTGTTCGGTGCAGGTGGCCACCGTGACGCAGCCGCCCGAGCCGTTCACTTTGGTGATGACGGCGCTGCCATCGGCCTGCACCTCGGCCAGAGGAAAGCCCAGACGGGCGAGGTTGGGCACGCCCTTGAAACCGGGGTCGGCAAAGTAGCCGCCAGTGATCTGGCCGGCACATTCGAGCAGGTGGCCAACCAGGATGCCTTGGCCCAGTTGGGGCCAGTCGTTGGCGGCCCAGCCGAAGTGGTGCATCAGCGGGGCCAGGAACAGTGCCGGATCGGCCACCCGGCCGCAGAGGATGACCTGCGCATCCGTCTGCAGCGCGGGCAGCAGGGCGTCTGCACCCAGGTAGGCGTTGGCCGAGATCAGCCGGTCCTGCAGGCTGGACAGCGGGGCATCGCTGTCGATCAGCGGCAGGTCCAGTCCGTCTGTCAAAAGCCGCTTCAGCACATCGTCGCCTTGCACCACGGCCACTTTCACGCCTTGCAGGCCCAGTTCCTTCGCCACGCGCAACACTTCGTGGCCAGCCTGCAAGGGGTTGGCGGCGCCCATGTTGCTGATGATGCGCGTGCCTTGCGCCATACAAACAGGCAGCACGGCACGCATGCGCTCGGCCAGCAGCGGGTCAAAGCCCTTGTCGGGCTGCTGGCGCCGCTCCAGCTGCGCCAGCGCGATGGTGCGTTCGGCCAGGCACTCGAACACGAGGTAATCGAGCTGTCCGTGCCGGGCCAGTTCCACGGCCGGCGGAATGCGGTCACCGGCATACCCTGCGCCAGCCCCGATGCGGATGGAAGTCTTGTTCACCGAGCCAGCATACCTTCAATCAATCGGGGTCAGATCCCATTTAAACTGAATACCTCTTTGTCCGAACTTGCCATGGCCCGTCTGCCCCGCCTCACCATTGCTGGTTATCCGCACCACGTCATCCAGCGCGGCAACGACCGCCAGCCCATTGTGCGCGACGACCAGGACCGCCAGCGCCTGCTGGACCTCTGGCATGAGCATGCCCGGGCCTTCAAGGTGGCGATCCATGCCTACGTGATCATGGACAACCACTTCCATTTGCTGGTCACGCCCGAAACCGGGGACGGTCTGCCGCAGATGATGCAGGCGGTGGGGCGCGCCTATGTGCGTTACTTCAACCTGCGCCACCAGCGCACCGGCACCTTGTGGGAAGGGCGCTACCGAAGCAACCTCATCGAGGGCGAGCGTTACCTGCTGGCTTGCATGGTCTACATTGACCTCAACCCAGTGCGCGCCGGCATGGTCGTGCAGCCGCAGGACTACCGCTGGTCCAGTCACAGGCACTGTATTGGGCTGGCGAGCGACAAATTGGTGACCCTGCACGCACTGTATTGGGCACTGGGCAACACCCCGTTTGCACGCGAAGCGGCTTATGCCGAATTGGTCAAGGCTGGTTTGGCGGTCAGTCAGCGCGATGAGCTCACACGGACTGCGCTGTCGGGTTGGGCGCTTGGCTCCGAGGACTTTGTGGGTGAACTCCAGCAGGGCACGACGCGTCGGCTGCAACCCGGCAAGGCCGGGAGACCGTTGAAGAACTTGCCCGATTGAATCTGTCCCCAATTAAATCCATGCCAATCTGTGTGCCTAATTAATTGGGATCTGACCCCAATTAATTGTATTGGCATGGTTGCTGCAGTGCATTAAACTCGTTCCCCTGCGTAAAAACCCTAGGAGTGCGCCATGACCACGGCTGCTGACAAAGAACTCTTCCAACAAACCGGTCTGTACGACCCGGCCAACGAGCACGATGCCTGCGGCGTCGGCTTTGTGGCGCACATCAAGGGCCAAAAGAGCCATGCGATCGTGACGCAGGCGCTCAAGATCCTGGAAAACCTGGACCACCGGGGCGCCGTGGGTGCCGATCCGCTGATGGGCGATGGCGCCGGCATCCTGATCCAGCTGCCCGATGCGCTCTACCGCGAAGAGATGGCCAAGCAGGGCGTGGCCCTGCCGCCTTTCGGTGAATACGGCGTGGGCATGGTCTTCCTGCCCAAGGAACACGCGTCCCGCATGGCCTGCGAGCAGGAACTCGAGCGTGCCGTCAAGGCCGAAGGCCAGGTGGTGCTGGGCTGGCGCGATGTGCCGGTCAACCGCGACATGCCCATGTCGCCGCGCGTGCGTGAAAAAGAGCCGGTCATGCGCCAGATCTTCATCGGCCGTGGCGCCGACGTGATCGTGCAGGACGCGCTCGAGCGCAAGCTGTACGTGATCCGCAAGACGGCCAGCGCCGCCATTCAGGCATTGAGCCTCAAGCACAGCAACGAGTACTACATCCCCAGCATGTCCAGCCGCACCGTGGTCTACAAGGGCCTGTTGCTGGCCGACCCGGTGGGCACCTATTACCTGGACCTGCAGGACGAGCGCTGCGTCTCCGCCCTGGGTCTGGTGCACCAGCGTTTCTCGACCAACACCTTCCCCGAGTGGCCGTTGGCCCACCCCTACCGCTATGTGGCGCACAACGGCGAGATCAACACCGTCAAGGGCAACTACAACTGGATGAAGGCCCGCGAAGGCGTGATGTCGTCGCCCGTGCTGGCCGACGACCTGCAAAAGCTGTATCCGATCAGCTTTGCCGGCCAGTCCGACACCGCCACTTTTGACAACTGCCTGGAACTGTTGACCATGGCCGGCTACCCGATCAGCCAGGCCGTGATGATGATGATCCCCGAGCCCTGGGAACAGCACACCACCATGGACGCGCGCCGCAAGGCCTTCTACGAATACCACGCCGCCATGCTCGAGCCCTGGGACGGCCCGGCCTCGATCGTGTTCACCGACGGTCGCCAGATCGGCGCCACGCTGGACCGCAACGGCCTGCGCCCCTCGCGCTACTGCGTGACCGATGACGACATGGTCATCATGGGTTCCGAATCCGGCGTGCTGCCCGTGCCCGAAAGCAAGATCGTGCGCAAGTGGCGTCTGCAGCCCGGCAAGATGTTCCTGATCGATCTGGAACAGGGCCGCATGATCGACGACGAAGAGCTCAAGGCCGGCCTGGCCAGCGCCAAGCCCTACGCCCAGTGGATCGACAACCTGCGCATCCGCCTCGATGACGTGGTGCAGCCCGTGGCCGGCGAAGACGCCAAAGAGCTGCCCGCCGACGTGGACACTGGCACCACCGCCTCGGCCACCAGCCCCGAGCTGCTGGACCAGCAGCAGGCCTTCGGCTTCACACAAGAAGACATCAAGTTCCTGCTCAGCCCCATGGCCGCGCACGGCGAAGAGGCCATTGGTTCCATGGGCAACGACAGCCCGCTGGCCGTGCTGTCCGACAAGAACAAGCCGCTGTACAACTACTTCAAGCAGCTGTTTGCGCAGGTGACCAACCCGCCAATCGACCCGATTCGTGAGAATTTGGTGATGAGCTTGAACAGCTTCATCGGCCCCAAGCCCAACCTGCTTGACCTGAACAACATCAA
>CAXRGK010000277.1:0-6922 GCA_964230145.1 Burkholderiaceae bacterium
CGCCCTGCGCCACGCGCTCTGCCAGCGCCTGTGCGGCATTGTGCGCAATGTTGAGCACGGCCTGGATCAACGGTTCTCGGTCCCCCCGAAACTCGGGGATCGAGATGTCGTAGTCGCGCACCACTTTGAGGCCTTTGGGGAACTCGGCCAGGATCAGCGAGCGCACCCTTTCGCACACTTCGTGGATGTTCACGTCGCCCACCACATGCGGGCGGCGGTGCGGCGCGAGCAACCGGTCCACGAGCGTCTGCAGGCGGTCGGCCTCATGGATGATGACCTGGGTGTACTCGGTCAGATCCTTGCTGCCCAGTTCCATCTCCAGCAACTGCGCCGCGCCGCGGATGCCGCCCAAGGGGTTTTTGATCTCGTGCGCCAGGTTGCGGATCAGCTCCTTGTTGAGCTGGGCTTGCTCCAGCAGGCGCTCCTCGCGTTCCTGGCGGGACTTCTGCTCCACCGGCAAGAGTTCAACGATGATTTCTTCGGGCCGGTCGGACGGCGCGATCACCACATGCACTGGCAGGCTGTCAGAGTGGTGCAGGCGGCGCAGCGCAGCCTCGTAGCGCAGCACAGCAAACTCCTCGCTGCGCAAGCCCTGCAAGGCATTGCGCAGCGGCAGCGGGTCAACAAAGTGCTCATCGAGCCTGTGGCCCAGCAGACCCCGGCGCGAGTGGCCCAGTGCATCTTCGAGTGCAGCATTCACGGTCACCATGCGGCCCTGCGCGTCAAGCACGGCGATCGGCGTGGCCAGCAAGTCAAACGACAAAAAACGTTGGGAAGCGGTCATGGTTGTGCGGATGCAGGGGGACGGCGGTCAAGTTCGCGTTGCAGGCTGTCGATGTCGCGTTGGGCGCGCTCCAAGGCAGCCTTGCGTTGCGCGTCATCAGGCTTGTCCTGCTGACGTTGATGTTGTTGCAGCAGCAAGGCATGGCGCTGGCGGGCCTTATCCAGTTCAGCCATCACGATGGCGCGCGCCATGTCGTCGCGCTGCCTCTGGTGGCTCGCCTCCACTTTGGCTGGCGGCTGTTGCCCCGCAGGCTCGGCAGCGGCCACCCCACCCTGCGCCTGCACACGCGTGCCGGAAATCACCGTCACAGCCTGTCCAGTCAAACGCTCACAACGGCTCGGATCCAGCGGGGCATTGGTGTATTCCTGCCCGCAACGAAACACCGGTTGCTGCGCCAGCACGACCCCTGTTGCCAGTGACAGCAGGAAAAAAAAGGACGGCCGAAGCCGTCCTTGTGTTGCACCGTTCAGTGCAATCCCGTGCATGGAATCACAGGGAGTAGTACATGTCGTACTCGACCGGGGACACTTCCACGCGGGCGCGGGTGACTTCCTGCATCTTCAGTTCGATGTAGGCATCGATCCACGAATCGGTGAACACGCCGCCCTTGGTCAGGAAAGCGCGGTCCTTGTCGAGACATTCCAGCGCCTGGTCCAGGCTGTGGCACACGGTCGGCACCAGCTTGTCCTCTTCGGGCGGCAGGTGGTACAGGTCCTTGGTGGCAGCCTCGCCCGGGTGGATCTTGTTTTCCACCCCGTCCAGACCAGCCATCAGCAGAGCGGCAAAGCCCAGGTAGGGGTTGCACAGCGGATCGGGGAAGCGGGCCTCCACGCGGCGGGCCTTGTCAGAGGCCACGTTCGGGATGCGGATCGAAGCAGAGCGGTTCTTGGCCGAGTAAGCCAGCTTGACCGGGGCTTCGAAGTGCGGCACCAGGCGCTTGTAGCTGTTGGTGCCGGGGTTGGTGATGGCGTTCAGGGCACGGGCGTGCTTGATGATGCCGCCGATGTAGTACAGGGCGAACTCGGACAGACCGGCGTAGCCGTTGCCTGCGAACAGGTTCTTGCCATCTTTCCACACAGACTGGTGCACGTGCATGCCGGAGCCGTTGTCGCCAACGATCGGTTTCGGCATGAAGGTAGCGGTCTTGCCGTAGGCGTTGGCCACGTTCTGGATCACGTACTTCTGCATCAGCGTCCAGTCAGCGCGCTCGACCAGCGTGCTGAACTTGGTGCCGATTTCGCACTGGCCGGCGCCAGCGACTTCGTGGTGGTGCACTTCAACAGGCACGCCCAGCGACTCGAGGATCATGGACATTTCGCTGCGAATGTCCTGGGTGCTGTCAACCGGGGGCACAGGGAAGTAGCCGCCCTTGACACGGTTGCGGTGGCCGCGGGTGCCGCCTTCCATCTTGGTGCCGCTGTTCCAGGGGGCTTCGTACTCGTCAATGGCGTAGAAGCTGTTGCCCGGCTCGTTGCTCCAGCGCACGTCGTCGAACAGGAAGAATTCGGGTTCCGGACCAAAGAAGGCGGTGTCGCCCAGGCCGGAGGCCTTGAGGTAGGCTTCGGCGCGCTTGGCAATCGAGCGGGGATCGCGCTCGTAGGCCTTGCCGTCGGTGGGTTCGATCACGTCGCAGATCAGCACCAGGGTGATCTCTTCGAAGAAGGGGTCGATGAAGGCGCTGTTGGCATCGGGGATCAGCAGCATGTCGGAGGCTTCAATGCCTTTCCAGCCGGCAATCGAAGAACCGTCAAAGGCCTGGCCCTGCTCGAACTTCTCTTCGTCGAACTGGGACACGGGCACGGTGATGTGCTGCCACTTGCCACGGGTATCGGTGAAACGGAAATCAACGAACTTGACTTCGTTGTCTTTCACCATCTTCATCACGTCTGCGACGGTCTTGGCCATCAATATCTCCTGGTAGGGATGGGGGTTGAAATCGGATCTTTCTGCCTTTGCAGTTTCTGTGCCAGCCAGTCTGGGCAACTGCAATGGAGTCAAACGTCGATTTTCCCTTGAGACAGATCGTTTTGGCAGGGCGGTCCCAAATTTTTGCGCCACCCGAACGACCCATTATGGTGCAATTATGCACTTTTGCGGTGCATTAAATCCTAGCGCACCAACTCGGGGCCTGTCTCCAGGCCAAATGGCTGCAAGCAGGTCATCAGGTCTGCATAAGCCGCCTGGACCGCCTGAGCCTCGCCCTTGACACCGAGTTCTATGTGCCGCCCCCACTGCGGATGGTCCACACTGGGCAAACTGAAAACCTTGATCGCAGGATGCCGGGCCTCGATGCTTTCCATCAGCGGTGCGAGCGTCGATTCCATGGCGCCAAACAAGATGATGGATTTCTCGACCTGCGCCACGCTGTGGAAATGGGCTGCGTAATGCGTGTCGAGCACCCATTCGGCCATGGGCCATGCCATGACCGGAAACCCAGGCAAAAAATGGAGCCGCTGCTCACATCTGAAACCGGGAATCTTGTTGTACGGATTGGGAATGATTTCTGCCCCCTCGGGAAACACCCCCATGTTCAGCCGGTGGACGTTGTCGGCACGCTCCGGCTCGTAAGGCACGCCTTGCTCGCGTGCTGTGTCCTGCATGCGCTCACGAATGAGACGCTCGGCCTCAGGGTGCAGCACCAGGGGGCGCCTCAGGGCTTGACCGGCGCACTGGCGCGTGTGGTCATCGGGCGTGGCGCCAATGCCTCCGCAGGAAAACACCACATCACCCGAGGCGAAAGCACGCTGCAGGCTCTCTGTGATGCGCGCCGGATCGTCGCCCAGGTATTCGGCCCAGGCCAGCTGCAGGCCGCGCGCGGCCAGGATCTCGATGAACTTGGGCAGGTGTTTGTCGGCACGTTTGCCTGACAGGATCTCGTCGCCAATGATGATGAGTCCCACACGCAGGGGAGCCGGGTTGCGATCAATGGGTGTGGTGGTCTTCGAAGGGTTCATGCGGCGATGCTAAACGGTCCGTGGCGTGGGGAGAATGGGCCACGGTCGTCGCCGGGACATCGATCACGTCGTCCATGCTGCGCTCGCGCCGCTCGGCCAGCGCAGCCAACGCGAAATGCGCAAACCACAGGGAAGAAAACGCGAACACCAGCATGTAGATCCAGATCGCGATCGGGATCAGGATCACAAATGCTGCCGCAAACAGCGCACCGGAAGCCCAGACAAGGCTGGGGGCAGCCCCCATCAACCCGGTCATCACACCGATGGCCAGCAGACTCAGGCGGTGTTGGGCCATGACCGCCATCCGTTCCTCGCGGCTGGCAAACTCGGCCAGAACATCAAAAGCCATCACCCGGTAGGTCAGCCAGCCCCAGATGAGTGCGGGCAAAACCAGCGCCAGTGGTGGCACCAGCCACATGGGCAGCGTCAGGAGCATGGCGCCCAAGGCCAGCAGCATCGACACCAGGCTCCAGCCCAGGCTCTGCCAGAAGCTGCCGCCTTGCTTGCGCTCCAGGCCGGCAAACCGTCGCTCGGCCACCAGGCGTGTGAGCGAGGGGGTCATGAAAAGCGACACCACCAACAACGCCCCCATGACCAGCAAGGGCGTCACAGAAAAGATCACCAGCAAGGGCGCGACCACGCTTTTGAGGTTGGGCATGCCCACGCCCTCGAACCAGCGCCACACCACCGACAGCAGACTCGAGGCCTCCAGCCAGCCATGCACACTGGCCACCGCATCATCCCAGAACCAATAGCCCAGCGTTCCCGACAGCACCACCATGATGGCCAGTGGAAGCAGGGACAAGCCAATCACCCGGGGGGCAAGGCAATAAAAGGCGGCACGCCAGAAGGAATCGAGGAGTAGACGCATGCGGCGAGCTTAGCAGCAGCGCTTCATCCGGAACAGAGGCAATCATAAGCCCCGAGGCCTTGGGGCAACGGGGCTGGGGAAAACAACAGCCAATCGCTGTACATCAATCACTTGGCCGCGGCTGCGTCCTTTTCGCATTTCTTCACGAAACTGTTTTTGGCGGCGCCGGCCAGCTTTTTCTCGGCAGCGGTTTTCTCGCAAGCCTCTTTGGCGGCGTTGGGCGATGCGGCAGCAGCGTCGCGCTCGCATTTCTTCATGAAGGAGGTCTTGGCTGCACCCGCCAGCTTCTTCTCGACAGCTTGCGCTTCACAGTGGCTGGCTGTGGTCGCTGCGGCTGCGGGGGCACCGGTGGCAGGCGCTTGGGCAAAGGCAGACAGGCTGAAGGCAGCCAGCAGGGCAAACAGCAATTTGTTCATGGGACACCTGGGTCTGAAAGTGAAAGGAATCCGGATTGTGCAACGCCAGCATGCGATGCGCCGCCGACAGGCGTTCCATTTTGTAATTGCCCTCACACAGGCTCAGGCGTGTCCCAGCAAGCGCTGCAAGCCCCGCCATTGCTGGGACCAGAAGCCATGTCCATAGTCCCGACCCTGTTCGACCTGGTCGCGAATGCCGGTCGGGTCGTAGCGCAGCTCGAAATTGGCCGTGCCAAACAGCATGTCCCACCAGGGCAACAAGACCCCGAAGTTGCAGCCCCCCAGCACCATGCGGTCGCCGCGCGGGCTTTCGTGGCCAATGCCGATGGCGTGGTGACGACGATGAAAGCGCGGACTGACCCACAAACGTTCACCCAGGGTGCCAAACCAGCAGCGCAGATTGGCATGCTGAAAACTTTCGCTGAGCTGCCCCAGTGCAATCAGGGCCACAAATTGGCCAGGGCCTACACCGATCAGCGCCGCCACCGCCGAGAAGATGAGGCTGGTGATCACGCTGTCGAGCAGGTGGTTGCGGTTGTCGCTCCACATCGACATCTCGCGTTGGGCGTGGTGCAGCGCGTGCAGGGCCCACCAGCGCTCGGACTGGTGCTGCGCGCGGTGGATCCAGTAATTCACAAAATCAAAGACCACCAGGTAAACCAGAAAGCTCAACAAGGCCTGGTCGGTCACGCCCGGCCACACCTGATCCAGGTGCCAGGTGGGCAAGCCCTGCGCACGCAGCCAGCCCAGTCCCTGTTCAAACAAGGCATCAAAGCTGAAGTACATGATCAACTTGAACAGGCCCAGACGGTGAAACAGTGTGTAGAGCACATCCACACGCACAGCCGCGTGGTCACGCACAGGCGCTGCGGGCCACACACGCTCCAGGGGTCCGATCAGCACCAGCATGACCACGATCTGAAGCACCCCGACCAGCAGCCAGCCGGTGCCCTCGTACGCCACTTCCAGAATGTTGGACAAGCCCGCCCACACAGCCAACGGTTGCACCACAGTCTCGAACAGCCATTGTTGGCTTTGTGCAAAAAGATCGGTCAGCATGTCCATGGTCACACCGTTGTTTCAAGGCCTGTTTTGAGCAGACAAGGGATGGTCCTGCACCCACGCGCGGTAAGCCGGGTGTTCGCGCAGCGTAGCAAAACACAGACCCTTGCGTTTGAGACCCTGGATCAGGGGCTCGAGCACTGCGGGCGCCCACGGATCCTGGCGCGACCAGATGCCCAGATGCGCCATCAGGATGTCTCCGGGCCGAATCCGCTCAAGTGCCTGCGCCAGCAGCCGCGCGTTGGGGTACTTGTCGCTGGGCAACTCGTCCCCCAGAAAACCGGCATCGGCCCAGCCCACATGGCGGTAGCCACAGGCCTGTGCCGCCTTGAGCAAAGCGGGTGAATGTTTGCCCCCTGGCGCACGAAACAGAGGCAGCGGTGCCTGCCCCGTCAATTGCTGCAGGCGGTCCGAGGCCTTGTGGAGGTTGGCGCAGTATTCTTCAGCGCGCCAGCGCAGGTCCTGGCCAGACTGCGGACCGCTGCTGGGACGGATGCGAAAACCACCCTCAGGCTGATCGCCGCGCCAATAGGCATGGTCGTAGGTGTGGCTGGCAAATTCATGCCCTTCCTTGGCGCGCGCGCGCCACCAAGCAGCCCAGTGCTCGCCGAGCGAGCCGTCGCCTTCGCGGGTTTTTTCGTGGGCTGCAAAAAAGGTGACGCGCACCTGCTGACGCTGCAGAACTTCTGCGATCAGCGGGGCCACACCCATGTGGCCGGTATCGAACGTCAGATAAACAGGGCGTTCGCAGACGGCGCCCGCCATCGCCGGCATGGCCAGCGTCAGCAGCATCCACTGCTTTTGTAGCGCAGGCTTACCAGCGCCCCGCATGGTC
>CAXRGK010000278.1:0-3656 GCA_964230145.1 Burkholderiaceae bacterium
CCGGCCCTGCAGGAAAGGCGGGGGCCACCGGCCAGCGCCGGGCTGGCGCCGCCCGCCGATCCGCGCAGTCTGGCCGACCCCGTGCAGCGTGCGCTGCAAACCCCGGGTGCGCAGCGCCGCAGCCAGGCCGAATCTCTTGCCCGGCGACACCCCCGTCGCGTCTTCACCCGACAATGGCATGAGCAGCTGCTGCGCTGCATGCGACAAGCCCGCCCTGGCAGCGTCAGGACGGTGCACTTCGTGCATACCGGCACAGCCTACATGCCCGAGCTGGCCGCCTACGAAGCCCATCTGAGCCAACTGGGGCACCGCAGCCAGCGGCACAGCGATCCGGCCACGGTGCCTGTGGATGCCGACATCGTGTGGTGGATCTGCGGTCGCGTCAGTGCACACCACAGCCACCGCCTGCGCCGCAGCCTGCAGGTGCATGAATACGCCTCGGCCAGCGTCGGCCGCCTGCCCGGCCTGAAAGACCGGCTCAAACGCTGGCAGCATCCGCGCCCGGACCACCGCGTCTTCCTCAGCGAATGGGTGCGCGAGCGCATGGGCTTTGACGATGGCGTGCCGGACAGCCTGCGCGACATGGGCGTGCCAGCCGCCTTCCTGGAGGCCCGCCCGCCCGATGCGCCAGACCACGATCTGGTCTACCTGGGCGAGATGAGCCGTCTGCGCGGTTTCCTGCCCGTGCTGCAGGCCATCTCGCAAGCCGGACTGAAACTGCTGCTGATCGGTCAGGTGCCTGCAGACCTCGAGGGTGTTCTGCGCCTGACGCCAGGCGTCCGCTGCACCGGGCGCATCCCCCAGTCTGAAGTTCCAACCCAGCTGCTGCGCGCACGTGCCGGACTGAACCTGATGCCGGATCGCCTGCCGCTGTCCATGCAGACCTCCACCAAGGTGCTCGAATACCTGGCCGTGGGTCTGCCCGTCCTGAGCAACGACTACCCTTGGGCGCGCAGGGTTGCCGCGCAATACCCGGACCGTGTCCAGCTGCTGGCAGACCTGCGCCTGCCCGAGCGCTGGGCACAGGCCCTGGCGCAGGTGCCCGCACCGTTGCAGGACCGATCCCACCTGCAAAGCCTGGTCTGGTCGGACCGACTGGCCCGCATGAACGTCTGGCACGCCCTGGGACTGACCGAGGAGGGTTCATGACGGATCGCACCTTCCTGCGCGGCGGCACCGTCCCCGCAGCCCTGGGCAGTCTGGTCTCTCTGGCCGCACAGGCCCTGATGGCGCTGTTCCTGCTCAAGCTGTTCGAGCCCCAGGCCGTGGGCGTGTTTTCCGTGATCGCACAGCTGGCCTTTGGCTGGTCCACCCTCGCCCTGGCGCAAAGCCCGGTGAGCCTGCTCGCCAACCAGCACCTGAGTGCCCTGCCCGCGGCCCGTCAGGCCTGGCAGGCCAGCCTTCGGCGCTGGGGCTGGCTGGCGCCGGTGGCGTTGCTGGCCGCCGTGTGGGCCAGCGGCGGCACGTCCCCCTGGCTGAGCACCATGCTCTGGGCAGCAGCGATCGCCCTGGTCCAGATGGGCTGGCTGCTGGCACAAAGCCTGAGCCTGCGCATCCACGCGCCGCTCTCGATTGCGGGTGTACGCATGCTGCCGCCGGTGCTGGCGGCCGCTCTGGCGGCCGCTGGCGCACTCTGGATGGACTGGCGCAGCAGCCATCTGTTGAGCGCAGCGGCCCTGATCGGCTATGCCGCCGGCGCCCTCTGGCTGCTGCCTGTGCTGCGGGCACCGAGCACGCCTGTCACACCGGCCACGGCCATGCAGGGTGATCTGCGCAGCGACCGGCTCAAATTCATCCACACCCTCAGCGATGTGGCGGTGGCGACGATGCTGGCCGCGCACTGGGCGTCGGTTTACGGCAGCGCACAGGCCGGCTGCCTGCTGATCCTGCTGCGCGTGACCGGTTTCATTCCGGCGCTGGTGAGCACGGCCTGGGCTCAGGTGGTGCTCAGCCGGCCGCAGGCGCAACGCCCTGGCTCCTGGCTGGCGGCCCTGGCCGGGGCCACCGGCGTCGCCATGGTGTGCCTGGTGGCGGGTCTGGCCCTGCAGGCGGGCTGGCTGTCTGCGGCCTGGGCACCGCTGGCCGATTACCTGTGGCCAGTCGCCCTCTGGCAAATCGGCGCCTGTCTGGTGGCCGCGGTCTCGCACCGACCGTTCCAGCACGGCCGATCGGTGATCTACACCCGGCAGTGCCTGGGCATCAATGCGGTGCAGGCCCTGCTGCTGCTTTTGCCCCCATGGCTGGGCTGGGGGCTGCACAGCCAGCTGTGGGCGCTGGCCGGGTTTCTGGGCCTGTCGCTGTCGCTGCAAGCCCTCTGGGCTGCAGGTCTGCGTGACCGCGCACTCCCCTCCCCTTCGCAACGGAATCCCGCATGACGCACACACACCGCCAAGGCAGCCTGGTCGATGTGCCCGGCCTCGACATCGGACAGCACACCCTGAGCCAGCGCCTGAGCGGTTGCAGCGTGGTGCTGGCCCGCGCAGGGGCCGTGGCGGCGGTCGACGTGCGCGGCGCCGCCCCCGGCACCCGCGAAACCGACCTGCTCGATGCGTCCAACCTGGTCGAGAAAGTGCATGCCATTGCCTTGTGCGGCGGCAGCGCCTTTGGCCTGGATGCGGCCAGCGGCGTCATGCGCTGGCTCGAGGAGCGTGGCATCGGCTTTGCCACGCCCCACGGGGTGGTGCCCATCGTGCCCGCCGCGGTGCTGTTTGACCTGCCGCTGGTGCGGCCCGGCGACGAGGCGCATGCACGCCCCGATGCACAGGCGGGTTACGCGGCCTGCGCAGCCGCCAGCGGAGCTCCTCCGGCCTCGGGCAATGTGGGCGCCGGCGCGGGCGCCACGGTGGGCAAGCTCTTCGGTCCGGAACGCGCCATGAAAGGCGGCATCGGCCACGCCAGCGTGTGTGTCGGTCCCTGGGTGGTCGCGGCCATGGTGGCCTGCAACGCCGTGGGCGATGTGACCGATCCGGGCAGCGGCCGCCTGCTGGCCGGTGCGCGTACGGAGGATGGCCGGCAGCTGCTGGGCAGCGAACGCGCCATGCTTGGCGGCCAGCGCCTCCAACCGCCAGTGCCCGGCACCCACACCACGATCGGCGTGGTGGGCACCAATGCCCGCCTGGACAAGGCCCAGGCCCGACGCCTGGCCATGAGCGGGCACGATGGTCTGGCCCGAAGCATCCGCCCGGTGCACACCCCTTTTGACGGGGACACCCTGTTTGCCATGGCCACTGGCACCGAAAACAGTCCGGCGGATGTGCTGCTCTTGTCGGTCATGGCCGCCGAAGCCACGGCACTGGCCACGGTGGACGCCATCCTGAGCGCACGCGGTGTGCAGACCCTCACGGGCTGGCTGCCTGCGGCGCACGATCTCGATGGAGCACAACGCCAAGGGATGGGCACACAAACGGGCGCGTGATCCCCTGACCGGGGCGCAGGGCGCCCCTGAAGATCACAGTGCGTTGGTCAGTTCAGGCACGGCAGCAAACAGATCGGCTTCGAGGCCGAAGTCGGCCACGGAGAAGATCGGCGCTTCGGGGTCCTTGTTGATCGCCACGATCACCTAGGAGTCCTACATGCCCGCCAGGTGCTGGATGGCGCCCGAGATGCCTGCGGCGATGTAGAGCTGCGGTGCGACGATCTTGCCGGTCTGACCGACC
>CAXRGK010000279.1:0-2313 GCA_964230145.1 Burkholderiaceae bacterium
GTTCTTTGACAACCTGGGTTCTGCCGGCACCTTGCACAAGGCCGGCAAGATCCGCATCCTGGCTGTGGCCAACAGCAAGCGTTCACCGGCCCTCAAGGACGTGCCCTCGTTTGCCGAAGTCGGTCTTGCGGGCATGCAGGCGGTCACCTGGTTTGCCGTGGTGGCGCCCCCGGGCACACCGGCCAGCGTGGTGCAAAGCCTCAACAGCGCCTTTGTCGAAGCCATGCGGCTGCCCGAAGTGCAACAGCGTTTTGCCGAGCAAGGCGCAGAAGTCGTGGCCAACACGCCCGAGCAGATGGGCCGCTTCGTGCGGTCCGAATCGGCCCGCTGGGCCAAGGTCATCAAGGACGCCAGCGTCACCGTCGATTGAACGAGGGCGTTGCGTCCCATCCCCGGAGTCATCATGAACCAGTCACAACCCATCCACTGGATGAATGGGCAGTACACACGTGTGCCCTACGCCATCTACCAGCAACAAGAAATCCTTGACCAGGAACAGCAAGCCATCTACGAAGGCCCCGTCTGGAACTACCTGTGTCTGGAGGCCGAAATCCCTGAACCCGGCAGCTACCGCACCACGCATGCAGGCCGCACGCCTGTCGTGGTCGCGCGGGACACCGACGGCGAGATTTACGCCTTTGAAAACCGCTGCGCCCACCGCGGCGCCCTGATCTGCCTCGAAAAATCCGGCACCGCCAAAGACTTCCAGTGCGTCTACCACGCCTGGACGTTCAGCCTGCAAGGCACCCTCAAAGGCGTCGCGTTTGAAGACGGCATCAACGGCGCAGGCGGCATGCCCAAGGATTTCTGCAAGGAAGAGCACTCGCCTCGCAAGCTGCGCATCGCCACGTTCTGCGGCCTGGTGTTTGGCAGCTTCAGCGACGACGTCGACAACATTGAAGACTACCTTGGCCCCGAAATCTGCGAACGCATCGAACGCGTGCTGCACAAACCGGTCGAAGTCATTGGCCGCTTCACCCAGGCGCTGCCCAACAACTGGAAGCTGTACTTTGAAAACGTGAAGGACAGCTACCACGCCAGCCTGCTGCACATGTTCTTCACCACGTTCCGGCTGAACCGGCTGTCACAGCGCGGCGCCGTGATCGTGAGCGACTGCGGCGGCCACCACGTCAGCTACTCCATGGTGGACGCACCCGACGCCAAAGCGGGCAGCCAGTATCAGGAGCAAAAGCTGCGCTCGGATCAGGACGGCTACCAACTCGCAGACCCCAGCCTGCTCCAAGGCTTCAAGGAATTTGAAGACGGCATCACGCTGCAGATCCTCTCGGTTTTCCCGGGCTTCGTGCTGCAGCAAATCCAGAACTGCCTGGCCATCCGGCAGGTCTTGCCGCGCGGCATCGAAGCTACCGACCTGAACTGGACCTATCTGGGCTACGCAGACGACTCTGCCGAGCAGCGCCAGATCCGGCTCAAGCAAGCCAACCTCATTGGCCCGGCCGGCTTCGTGTCGATGGAAGACGGCGCTGTGGGCGGCTTTGTGCAGCGCGGCATTGCCACCGCAGGCCGCCAGCAGGCCGTGATCGAGATGGGCGGCGACAGCACCAGCTCCAGCCCCTCGCGCGTGACCGAAGCCTCTGTACGCGGCTTCTGGAAGCTCTATCGCCGCCTCATGAACATCTAGGAGTACCGCATGTCCACGGCAAACACTTTGCGAGAACAGATCGCCGATTTTCAGGCGGCCTACATCCGCTGCATCGACACCGACCAGCTCGAAGCCTGGCCCGAATTCTTTGTATCCGACTGCCTCTACAGCGTCACCACCCTGGAAAACCACCGCCAGGGCCTGCCCGCCGGCCTGATCTGGGCCAACAGCCAGGCCATGCTGCGCGACCGGGTCTCCGCCCTGCGACACGCCAACATTTATGAGCGGCAAAGCTACCGCCACATCATCGGTCAGACCTCGATCGTCTCTGGCACAGAAGACGCTTTGCGCACCGAGACCCCCTTCATGGTCGCGCGCATCATGCACGACGGCACCACCGACCTGTACAGCACAGGCGTCTACCACGACGAGTTCGCGCAAGGCGTCAGCCCCTTGCGCCTGCGCCGCCGCATCGTGGTCTGCGACAGCAGCCGCATCGACACCCTGCTGGCGCTGCCCCTGTGAGCATGGGCAATACTCCAGCCCGCATCGCCTTGCCTGTGGGCGATCCGAACGGCATCGGCCCCGAAATCGCCCTGCGCACCGCGGTGCACTACGCCGACCGTGCCGACGTCCAGCTCACGGTGTTCGGCCCGTCAGCAGCACTGGCGCGCGCAGCGCAAGGCTTGGGCTGGCATGACCTGCCGGCA
>CAXRGK010000280.1:0-3056 GCA_964230145.1 Burkholderiaceae bacterium
GCTGCGTGTGATGTGGTGATTTCGGTCGTGGTCAATGCCGCGCAGACCGAGGCGGTGCTGTTTGGCACAGACGGGCAGGACAGGGGCTGTGCGTCCCACATGAAGCCCGGCAGCGTGTTCGTGATGTGCTCGACCGTGGACCCGAACTGGTCGGTGGCGCTCGAAGCGCGGCTCGAAGGCATGGGCCTGCGCTACATCGACGCCCCGATTTCGGGGGGCGCCGCCAAGGCCGCCAGCGGCCAGATGACCATGATGACGGCCGGCAAGCCCGAGGC
The DNA here is from genome assembly GCA_964230145.1 of Burkholderiaceae bacterium. Classification (GTDB taxonomy): domain Bacteria; phylum Pseudomonadota; class Gammaproteobacteria; order Burkholderiales; family Burkholderiaceae_C; genus Limnohabitans_A. The sequence goes on from CAXRGK010000280.1 coordinate 276, forward strand.
CTATGCCGTGGCGGAGCCGTTCCTCAACGCCATGGCCGGCAAGGTCTACAAGCTGGGCGACAGCGCCGGTGCGGGCAGCAAGGTCAAGATCATCAACCAGCTGCTGGCGGGCGTGCACATTGCCGCCGCCGCCGAAGCCATGGCGCTGGGCCTGCGCGAAGGCGTGAACGCCGAAGCGCTGTACGAAGTGATCACGAACAGCGCAGGCAACAGCTGGATGTTTGAAAACCGCATGGCCCACGTGCTGGCGGGCGACTACACACCGCTGTCGGCGGTGGACATCTTTGTGAAGGATCTGGGCATCGTGCTGGACGTGGCGCGCGCCAGCAAGTTCCCGCTGCCTTTGTCCAGCACCGCGCACCAGATGTTCATGCAGGCCAGCACCGCCGGTTTTGCAAAGGAAGACGACAGCGCGGTGATCAAGATTTTCCCGGGCATTGAGCTGCCGAAAGGCAAGGCATGAAGACGCTCAAGCTCGGTTGCATTGCAGACGACTTCACCGGCGCCACCGATCTGGCCAACAACCTGGTGCGCACCGGCATGCGGGTGGTGCAGACGATTGGCGTGCCCACTGGCCCCCTGAATGTCGAAGTGGACGCGGTGGTCGTCGCGCTCAAGTCGCGCACCATCCCGGCCCAGGAAGCCATCGCGCAATCGTTGGAGGCGCTGCGCTGGTTGCAGGCGCAGGGCCACAATGGTGTATCACCGCAGATCTACTTCAAATACTGCTCTACCTTTGACAGCACGCCCCAGGGCAACATCGGCCCGGTGACCGAAGCGCTGATGGACGCGCTGGGGACCGACTTCACCATCGCCACCCCCGCCTTTCCGGACAACGGGCGCACGGTGTTCAAGGGCTACCTGTTCGCGGGCCAGGTGCTGCTCAATGAGTCGGGCATGCAGAACCACCCGCTCACGCCCATGACCGACCCGAACCTGGTGCGCGTCATGCAGGCACAAACCCAACGCAAAGTGGGCCTGCTCGACCACACGGTGGTCGCACGCGGGCCACAGGCCATTGGCGAGCGCATCGCCGCGCTGCGGGCCGACGGCGTGGGCGTGGCCATCGTGGACGCCACCAGCAACGACGATCTGCTGCGTCTGGGACCGGCCCTCAAGGGCATGCCACTGGTGACCGCCGGCTCGGGCGTGGCCATTGGCCTGCCAGCCAACTGGGGGCTGGCGCCGTCGAGCACCGCCAGCCAGCTGCCGCCTGCGCAGGGTCTCAAAGCCATCGTTTCGGGCAGTTGCTCGCAGGCGACCAACCGGCAAGTGGCGCACTTCAAGGCCCAAGGCGGGCCCGCGCTCGCACTCGACCCGCTGCAACTGACGGGCGACACCGATGCGCTGGTGGCGCAGGTCATGGCCTGGGCGCAGCCACTGCTGTCCCAGGGGCCGGTGCTAGTGTATTCCACCGCCGAGCCCGAAGCCGTGAAAGCCATTCAGGCCCGTCTGGGCGTGGCCGAAGCGGGCGCACTGGTGGAACACGCGCTGGCCGCCGTGGCGCGCGCCCTGACGCAGGCCGGCGTGCAGCAGCTGGTGGTGGCCGGTGGCGAGACCTCGGGCGCCTGCGTGCAGGCGCTGGGCATCACGCAGCTGCAGATCGGCCCGCAGATCGACCCGGGCGTGCCCTGGTGCCATGCGCAGGGCAGTGCCGGGCCGTTGCACATCACGCTCAAGTCGGGCAACTTCGGCACCGACGACTTTTTCGGCAAAGCCTTTACAGTGCTGGCATGAACGAGTCCCTCGCCCGCGAAGAAATCTGCCGCGTCGGCCGCAGCCTGTTCGAGCGCGGCCATGTGCACGCCACCGCCGGCAACATCAGTGTGCGGCTGGAGGACGGCTTCCTCATCACGCCCACCGACGCCTGCCTGGGTTTTCTGCAGCCCGGGCAACTGGCCAAGGTCGGCTTCGATGGCCAGCAGATCAGCGGAGACCGCGCGAGCAAGACGCTGGCCCTGCACCGCCGCATTTACGAAGCCGCCTGCGAAACCGATGCCGACACGCGCTGCGTGATCCACACCCACAGCACGCACCTGGTGGCCCTGAGCCTGAATGCGCGAGGCCCCGAACTGCTGCCGGCCATCACGCCCTACTTCGTGATGAAAGTCGGCCATGTGCCACTGGTGCCCTACCACCGCCCTGGCAGCCCTGCAGCCGCCGATGAAGTGGCCGCGCAGATCCGTGACTACGCCGCACGCGGCACGCCGATCCGCGCCGTCATGCTGCCGCGCCTGGGGCCCAACGTCTGGCACGACAGCCCCGCCGCGGCCATGGCCACGCTCGAAGAACTCGAAGAAACCGCGCGCCTGATGCTGCTGGCGCCCCACACGCCGCCACTGCGCGCCACCGACATTGACGAACTGCGCAGCACCTTTGGTGCCCGCTGGTGATGACCCCACTGTAGGAGCGCGCCCCTACACAACACACGACAAGGAGACCCCCATGCCCCGCTTTGCCGCCAACCTGACGATGATGTACCCGGACATGCCGTTCCTCGACCGCTTCGAAGCGGCCGCAAAGGACGGTTTCAAGGCCGTGGAATACCTTTTCCCTTACGCGTATCCTGCCGCCGAGCTGGCCGCGCGCCTGAAGGGCAACGGCCTGCAGCAGGTGCTGTTCAACATGCCCCCGGGCGGCATGACGAAAGACGAGCTGGTCACTGGCTGGGACCGTGGCCTGCGCGGCACCGCCTGCCTGCCGGGGCGTGAGGCCGAATTCCGTGCAGGCCTGGCCTGGGCGTTCGAATACGCCGAGGCGCTGGATTGCCCGCGCGTCCAC
>CAXRGK010000281.1:0-3112 GCA_964230145.1 Burkholderiaceae bacterium
CCTGCAGGCGTTCAGCGATGGCTTGCAGGCTGTCGTGAGGCTGCTGTGTGGGGGCACTCATAGCGATTCGAGCTTTTGCAGCTCTTCGAGGGTGTTGGCGTTGAAGAAGGCCTCGGGCGCGTCTTGCGGCTGGTCGAACGGTACGATGGCGCAGCGGTGCTGGCCGGTCCAGGCGTCGATCTTGCGGCCGCCTTTCTGGGTGAAGGCCACCAGACTGTCCAGCAGCTCGATGCGCAGCAGGCAGAACACCGGCTGCGGCCGCACCTGGCCGTCTTCTTCGCGGGCGGCGGCCATGGTCAGATCGGCGTTTTGCTCGATCAGCGCCGCGTGCAGCCGCTCGATGAGGTCCAGCGGGAACAGGGGGGTGTCGCAGGGCACGGTGAGCAGCAGCGGCGTTTCGCAGCGCTCCAGCCCGGTCAGAAAGCCGGCCAGTGGCCCGGCAAAGCCGTCCAGCGTGTCGGGCCAGACGGCAGCGCCCAGCGACTCGTAGGCGGCCAGGTTGCGGTTGGCGTTGATCAGGACCTCTTGCGGCGGTAGGCTTTGCAGCTGCAGCCGCATCAGGGTTTGCAAGGCCAGCGGCAGGCCGCGGAAATTCTGCAGGCCCTTGTCGATGCCGCCCATGCGCGAGCCGCGGCCGCCGGCGAGGATGAGGGCGGTCACGCCTTCCGATGCTTGTGCCAATTCAGCCTCCGATGTAGCTCATTTCGACGCGGCGCACCGGGGCGCTGCCGGTGTCGGGTGGCATGGCGCTGCGCAGCTGCGAATAGCGGTCGCCGCGGCCTTGCCAGATGGCGTCGATCACACCGGCGATCTCGGTGTCGCTGGCGGCCTTTTCGCGCAACAGCTGCCGCAGGTCGTAGCCCTGGCTGGCGAACAGGCACAGGTACAGCCGGCCTTCGGTCGAGAGCCGGGCGCGGTTGCAGTCGCCGCAGAAGGCCTGGGTCACGCTGCTGATCACGCCGACCTCGCCCAGCGCCGGGTCGTGCTGCCCCTGTGCATCGAGGTAGCCCCAGCGCTCGGCGGTTTCGCCGCTGGTCGTGTGCTGCAGCGGGGCCAGTGGCCACTCGGTTTGCAGGCGTTCAATCACCTGTGCGCTGGGCAGAACCTCGTCCATGCGCCAGCCGTTGGTCGCACCTACATCCATGTATTCGATGAAACGCAGCACCACGCCCGTGCCGCGAAAGTGCCGCGCCATCGGGATGATCTCGTGGTCGTTGGTACCCCGCTTGACCACCATGTTGACCTTGATGGGACCGAGGCCCACCGCCTTGGCCGCCTCGATGCCTTCGAGCACCTCGGCCACCGGAAAGTCCACATCGTTCATGCGGCGAAACACGGTGTCGTCCAGTCCATCGAGACTGACGGTCACGCGCTGCAGGCCGGCGTCTTTCAGGCTCTGCGCCTTGCGCGCCAGCAAGGAACCGTTGGTGGTGAGCGTCAGGTCCAGCGGCTGGCCGTCGGGCGTGCGCAGGCCGGCGAGCTTTTCGATCAGGATTTCGATGTTCTTGCGCAGCAGCGGCTCGCCCCCGGTCAGGCGGATTTTGCGAACACCACGCTGCACAAACACATTCGCCAGCCGGGTGATTTCCTCGAAAGAGAGCAGGGCGCTGTGCGGCAGGTAGGCATAGTCTTTGTCGAAGACTTCCTTGGGCATGCAGTAATTGCAGCGGAAGTTGCAGCGGTCAGTGACACTGATGCGCAGGTCGTGCAGAGGGCGCTGCAGCCGGTCCAGCGGGTGTTCGCCCGTGGCAGCAGCAGCGGGCAGCGGCAAACTGGGGTGGCGCTGATCGACCAGGGGGATGACTCGTTCGGACATACAGCCAATTGTGCCGCAGACGTACCAGTAAAGGCGCTGGAGGTTTTTGCAGGAGGCCGCCCCTGCGGCCGAAGGCCTTTGCGCGCAGGGACGCGCTCCCATAAAAACAAGGCCCGCCGGAGCGGGCCTGATGCGAGTGGGGTCTTTCAGCCCCCGTGGAACTTCACCACCAGCGGCACGATCAGCAGGGCCACGATGTTGATGATCTTGATCAGCGGGTTGATGGCCGGACCGGCGGTGTCCTTGTAGGGGTCGCCCACGGTGTCTCCGGTCACGGCCGCTTTGTGGGCTTCGCTGCCCTTGCCGCCGTGGTGGCCGTCTTCGATGTACTTCTTGGCGTTGTCCCAGGCGCCGCCGCCGGTACACATCGAGATCGCCACAAACAGGCCGGTCACGATGGTGCCCATCAGCAGACCGCCCAGCGCCTTGGGGCCCAGCAGCAGACCGACCACGATGGGCACGGCCACTGGCAACAGGCTGGGGATGATCATCTCCTTGATGGCCGCGCCGGTGAGCATGTCGACCGCCTTGCCGTATTCGGGCTTGGCCGTGCCTTCCATGATGCCGGCGATCTCCTTGAACTGACGGCGCACTTCCACCACCACCGAGCCGGCAGCGCGACCCACCGCTTCCATGGCCATGGCGCCGAACAGGTAGGGGATCAGGCCGCCGATGAACAGGCCCACGATGACCAGCGGATCGGACAGGTCAAAGCTGATCGCCTTGCCATAGGTTTCGAGCTTGTGGGTGTAGTCGGCAAACAGCACCAGCGAAGCCAGACCGGCCGAACCAATGGCATAGCCCTTGGTCACGGCTTTGGTCGTGTTGCCCACGGCGTCCAGCGGGTCGGTGATGTCGCGCACGCTGGAGGGCAGCTCGCTCATCTCGGCAATGCCGCCGGCGTTGTCGGTGATCGGGCCGTAGGCGTCCAGCGCCACCACGATACCGGCCATCGACAGCATGGACATGGCGGCCACCGCTACACCATACAGGCCGGCCAGGTTGTAGGCCACCACAATGGCCACGCAGACAAAGATCACCGGCCAGGCGGTCGAGCGCATCGACACGCCCAGACCGGCGATGATGTTGGTGCCGTGGCCGGTGGTCGAGGCCTGGGCGATGTGCTTGACCGGGCTGTACTGCGTGCCAGTGTAGAACTCGGTGATCCACACCAGCGCGGCCGTGAGCACCAGGCCCACCACGCAGGCGCCAAACAGCTTGAGCTGGCTGCCGGCCGCGCCCAACGCGGTGTCCGGCATCAGCGAGGTCGTCACAAAGTAAAACGCGATCAGCGAC
>CAXRGK010000282.1:0-5946 GCA_964230145.1 Burkholderiaceae bacterium
GGCGCGTGCGTGGCGATGTTCGGCGCCTTTTGCGCGTTCAGGTTCCTGACCGCGTTGCGGGCCAGCGCCAGCGCGTGCAAATCGTTTTGTGCCAGGTGGTCGGCCACGCCCGACAGGCGGGTGTGCACATCGCCACCGCCCAGGTCTTCGGCGCTCACCACCTCGCCCGTGGCGGCCTTCACCAAGGGCGGGCCACCCAGAAAGATGGTGCCCTGGTTCTTGACGATGATGGTCTCGTCGCTCATGGCGGGCACGTAGGCGCCACCGGCCGTGCACGAGCCCATGACCACCGCGATCTGTGCAATACCCTGCGCGCTCATGTTGGCCTGGTTGAAGAAGATGCGGCCGAAGTGGTCGCGGTCCGGAAAGACCTCGTCCTGGTTGGGCAGGTTGGCGCCGCCCGAGTCGACGAGGTAAATGCAGGGCAGGCGGTTTTGCTGCGCGATTTCCTGCGCACGCAGGTGCTTCTTGACGGTCATCGGGTAATAGGTGCCGCCCTTCACCGTGGCGTCGTTGCAGACGATCATGCAGTCCACGCCGTTGACGCGGCCGATGCCTGCGATCACGCCCGCACAGGGCGCATCGTTGTTGTACATGTTGAGGGCCGCCAGCGGCGCCACTTCCAGAAAGGGTGTGCCGGGGTCGAGCAGGTTCATCACGCGATCGCGTGGCAGCAGCTTGCCGCGGGCGGTGTGCTTGGCGCGGGCGGCTTCGCCGCCGCCCTGGGCGACACGTTCCAGGTGGGCGCGCAGGTCATCGACCACGGCCTGCATGGCGGCGGCGTTGGCCGCAAACTCGGCCGAACGGGGATTGAGTTGGGTTTTCAAGACGGTCATGGATGGGTCCGTTTCTATCGCTTGTGGCCACCAGCATACGGCCTGCAAACCGTGGATGTGACGACATTTCGGTTGCAAATCCTGCCAAAATATTGCATAGCATGAACATCCATTCCCGCCCATCCCGCGCCGAGACCCCGATCGCCTTCATCCAGGCCATTGTCGAGGCTTACAGTTTGCGCGGAATGGACCCGACGCGTGCGCTGGAGAGAGCGCAAATTGCGCCAAACTTACTCAAACAGGCCGATGCCCGGGTGACGGCCCTGCAAATGGAGTGGATGTCCGAGGCCGCGATGCGCGAACTCGACGACGAGGCGCTGGGCTGGTTTCGCCGACGTCTGCCCTGGGGCAGCTACGGCATGTTGGTTCGCGCCTCGCTGACATCGCCCAGTCTGGGGGTGGCCATGCAGCGCTGGTGTCGCCACCACAACCTGCTGACCGACGATATCCGGCTGCAGCTCCACCTGGACAAGGGTCTGGCCAGCATCGAACTGCACGAGCAGCACGACCTGAAAACCATGCGCGAGTTCTGCACCGTGTCCGTGTTGCGCAATGCGCTGGGCGTGGCCTGCTGGCTGACGGATTCGCGCATGACCCTGAGTGGCACCGATCTGCACTTTTCCGCGCCAGCCCATGCAGCCAGCTATCGGGTGCTGTTCGACGGCCCAGTGCACTTTGACGCCGCCTGCAGCCGCCTGAGCTTTGATGCCGGCTACCTGCAACTGCCCATCCGGCGCGATGAAGCGGCCCTGCAGCGCATGCTGCAACGCGCTCTGCTGCTCACCGTGCGCCCCTATCGGCGCGACCGCCTGCTGGTCGAACGGGTGCGTCAGGTGCTGGCCGAACACCCCGAACATGGCCGCAATGCCGAAGACCTGGCCGCCTGGCTTCACATGTCCACGCGCACACTGCACCGCCAGCTGCAGGAAGAAGGCGCCAGCCTGCAGCAGCTCAAGGACGCTGTGCGCAGCGACCGGGCCAGGCAACTCCTGCTGCAGACGCGCAAACCCATCAAGCAGGTGGCCGCGGAAGTGGGGTTTCAGAACGAGAAGAGTTTTATCCGTGCGTTCAAAACATGGACGAGACAAACGCCCGAAGACTTCAGATCGTCCCAGTCTCTGTAGGAGAGATCAGCGTCCGCCCAAACGCAAAGCGGTCATGCTCGTGAACACCCGCTGGGCCCCAACCTGCAGCAGCGGCCCATGAGCCGCAGGCGGCGCGGCATAGGCCCAGACAGTGGCACCTGCCGCCACACCCGCCGCAATGCCGACCGTCGTGTCCTCGACCACGAGGCAACGTGCTGGCGCCACCTGCAAGTGCGCCGCAGCCGCCAGGTACACGTCCGGGTGCGGCTTGCTGCGTGGCATTTCGTGGCCACTGAAGATGCGGCCATCGAAAAATTCGTGAAGGCCCACCTTCCTGAGCATCATCTCCACCTTGAAACGGTCCGCACCCGAGGCCACGGCGATACGGCCATCGCAATGGTCGTGCAGATGCGCCACCGCGTCGTGGATGCCATCAATGGCCGTGATCTGTCGCTCCAGCCGTTCGTTGCGGCGTTCAAAAAATTGCTGCAACCACGCGTCGGTCAGGGGCACGCCGGTGTTGGCCTCGATCACCTCGCGCTGGCTCTTGACGGTATGGCCCACAAAGCGCTGCATGCACTCGGCCAGCGTCATGCGCCAGCCCTGCTCCTCGAACATGTCACGCAGCACACCGCAGGTAATGGCCTCGCTGTCGACCAACACGCCATCGCAATCAAAAAGAACGGCTTCGAAATTCATGGCGCCGATGGTACAGGGCTCAGCGCACGTCTCCGTCGACGTAATACCAGCGACCGTCCTCTCGCACGAAACGGCTGAGTTCATGCTGGCGCACAGCGCGGCCAGCCACGCGGAAGCGGGCCACGAACTCGACTTCTGCGGTGTTCGCTCCGGTCATGCGGTGCTGCTTGATCTCCAGCCCCAGCCATCTGGCACCAGCTTCGAGTTCCAAAGTGGCCGGCCGGGTGCGGGTGTGCCAAGTGGCCAGCAAGTAGGGCACATCGCCACGGACAAAGGCGCTGTAGCGCGAGCGCATCAGTCGCTCGGCGTCTGGTGCAGCTTCACCGCCATGCAAGGGCCCGCAACACGCTGACAGAGGCAACGGATGGCCTTTGGCATCGCTGCGGCCACATGAACAAGGGGGTTCGGTCATTTTGGACTCTGCCGTCTGGTCTTTGCTGGTTTGCCGGAGGCCGCCCCTGCGGCCGAATGTCTGACATAGCCATATCTTTCGCGCGCAGGGGCGCGCTTGCACCGTGATGCTGCGCGGGTCACGAGCCCTTGCGCGAGGCACTTTCGGCCTTGTGCTGCTCCAGCGTGACCATCGGGGCATCGGCTTTCTTCCATGCCGCGAACCCCCCATCAATGTGGGCCACATTGGTCATGCCCATGTCCTTGAGCGTCTTGGTGGCCAGGGCACTGCGCCAGCCAGCGCCACAAAACAGGATGAACTCCTTGCCCTCATCGGCGAACACCGGCTTGAAATACGGCGACTCCGGGTCTACCCAGAATTCGAGCATGCCGCGCGGCGCAAGCAGAGCGCCTGGCACCGTGCCTTCACGTTCGAGTTCGCGCACATCGCGGATGTCGACGATCTGCACCTTCGGGTCGTGCAGCCTTGCCCGTACCTCATCCACGCTGTAGGTCGCGACCTGCGCCATGGCTTCGTCAACCAGTGCGCGAAATCCTTTGGTGATCGGCATGCCTGTCTCCTGGCGCTTTACAGGGCGCGCTGGATGATGATTTTCTGCACGTCACTTGTGCCTTCATAGATCTGGCAAACCCGCACATCGCGGTAGATGCGCTCGACCGGAAAGTCGCTCACATAGCCGTAGCCGCCCAGGGTCTGGATGGCGGCCGAACACACCTTTTCAGCCACTTCACTGGCAAAGAGCTTGGCCATGGCGGCTTCCTTCAGGCAAGGACGACCGGCATCGCGCAGGCTGGCGGCGTGCCAGATGAGCTGGCGTGCGGCTTCGAGCTGGGTGGCGCATTCGGCCAGACGAAAACCCACCGCCTGGTGGTTGAAGATGGCGGTGCCGAAACTCTCGCGCTGCTTGGCGTAGTCGATCGCCACATCCAGCGCGCTGCGGGCCATGCCCACGCTCTGCGCCGCGATGCCGATGCGCCCGCCTTCGAGCGCCGAGAGCGCAATCTTGTAGCCTTCGCCTTCCTGGCCAATCAGATTCTCGGCCGGGATGCGGCAGTTGTCAAAATTGATCTGCGCAGTGTCACTGGAGTGCTGGCCCAGCTTGTCTTCGAGGCGCGCCACCACGTAGCCGGGCGTGTTTGTCGGGACCAGAAAAGCACTCATGCCTTTCTTGCCGGCGCTCTTGTCGGTCACGGCGATCACGATGGCCACATCGCCATGCTTGCCGCTGGTGATGAACTGCTTGACGCCGTTGATGACGTACTCGTCGCCTTCTCTTACCGCGCTGGTGCGCAAGGACGAAGCATCTGAGCCCACATGCGGCTCGGTCAAACAGAACGCGCCCAGCAGCTCGCCCTGCGCCAGCGGTGTGAGCCACTGTTTTTTCTGGGCGTCGTTGCCGTACATCATCAGGATGGCGTTGACCGGGCAGTTGGTCACACTGATGGTGGTGCTCACGCCACCGTCACCGGCCGCGATCTCTTCGAGCACCAGCGCCAGCGTCAAGTAGTCCAGTCCGGCGCCGCCCAGCGATTCGGGCACGCAGATGCCGTAGGCACCCAGCGCGGCCAGACCCTTGTGCGCTGCTTTCGGAAAGTGGTGTTGCTTGTCCCACTCGCCTGCATGGGGCCACAGCTCTTGTCGCGCAAAGTCACGCACGGCATCACGGATCATTTCCTGGTCGGAGGTCAGCAGCATGGTCTTGTCTTTCCTGAAATCGGTTCACCACGGCAGCGGCGTGCCGTCATGGTTGAGAAAAGCGCCCCGGTGTTCGGGGGCGCGTTGGGTTCGCACGGCCTCCAGCGTCTGGCGCAGGCTGGTGGCGCTTTGGGCAACGGTGAGCGGCGCCTGCGCACCACCCATGTCGGTCTGCACCCAGCCCGGGTGAACGGCGAGTACGGTCACATCGGCCTGTTCGGCCTGCGCGCAGCGCACCACCATGTTCAACGCGGCCTTGCTCACACGGTAAAGCCAGGCCGAGCCACTGGTGGTCTGGCCCAGACTGCCCATGACCGAGCTGATGCAGGCCAGGGTGCCTTTCGCCTCCTGCAGCATGGGCAGGATCTGGGGGATCACCTGCATGGCGCCCATGACATTGGTGTGCATGACAGCATCGAAGCGCTCAAGTGTGGGCGGCTGAGGTGCGTTGGCACGGTCCATGGTGCCGGCCACGTAAAGGACCAGATCGAGCTTTTCACCATCGAGTTGCCAGGCCAGACCGCTGTTGCCCGCTGGCTGGGCCACGTCCACACGCAAGGTCTCGCAACCAAGGGCCTGCAGGCGGTCCAGACCCTCGGCGCTGCGCGCCGTGGCGATCACGCGCCAGCCGGCCTCACGGTACTGGCGTGCCAGTTCAAGGCCGATGCCACGCGAGGCACCGATCAACAGGACGGTCGGCATGGTGCAGTGTCAAACCAGTTCGAGCGCGACGGCCGTGGCTTCGCCACCGCCAATGCACAGCGTGGCCAGGCCTTTTTTCAGGCCACGGGCCTGCAGGGCGTGGATCAGGGTGACCATGATGCGGGCGCCCGATGCGCCAATGGGGTGGCCGAGCGCGCAGGCGCCACCGTTGACGTTGACCTTGTCGTGCGGCACCTTCAGGTCGTGCATCAGCGCCATGGGCACCACGGCAAAGGCCTCGTTGATTTCCCACAAATCCACATCACCGACTTTCCAGCCGGCCTTGACCAGCGCCTTCTCGGAGGCGCCCACCGGCGCGGTGGAGAACCACTCGGGCTCCTGGGCATGGGTGGCGTGGCTGACGATGCGCGCCAGCGGCTGGCAGCCGAGCTTCTTGGCGGTGCTCTCGCGCATCATCACCAGCGCGGCCGCGCCGTCGTTGATGGACGAGCTGGCAGCGGCGGTGATGGTGCCGTCTTTCTTGAAGGCAGGCTTGAGCGTGGGGATCTTGTCGATC
>CAXRGK010000283.1:0-3268 GCA_964230145.1 Burkholderiaceae bacterium
GCAGACTGCAGTGCATCGGCTGCCACAGGGGCCTTGTCGCGTCGACTCACGGGGCGGCCCCAGGCAGGGCATCGGTTTGACGGGCGGCCTCGAAGTCCCTTCGGCTCAGGCCTTTGACATCGTGCGTGCGCCAACGCACCACGCAGTGGGCATGGTTGAGCACCACCTCAGGATGGTGGTTGATGGTTTCTGCCAGCCAGCCGAGGTGGTTGACGAACAGCATGGCCTGCGCGTGGCTGGCAAAGCGCCAGTCTTTTTCGATGGCCAGCGTGTCTCCCTCGCCATGCAATCGCCAGCCGGGCAGCTGCACCAGCGCCGTGACCACTTCGGTGGCCTGCATCGCGCGCATGTCAGTGGGCTCCTGCCAGGCTGCGCATGCGCGCCAGGCGCTCGCTGGCCGGCGGATGCGAGTAGTAGAACTTCACGAACAGCGGATCGGGCGTGAGTGTGGAGGCGTTGTCCTGGTAGAGCTTGAGCAAAGCGCTGGCCAGATCGGCTGCGGGCGTTTGCGATGCGGCATAGGCGTCGGCTTCGAATTCCTGCACGCGTGAACGCCAGGACGACAGCGGGGCCAGAAAGAAACTGAACACCGGCACGACCAGCATGAAGAGCACCAGCGCGAGCGCGCTGTTGCTGCCGCTCATGTTGGGTGACACGCCCAGCCCGGTGTAGAACCAGACCTGCTGCGCCAGCCAGCCCAGCAGGGCCAGACCCGCCAGCGTGGTGACAAAGCTCACCGCCATCATCTTGACGATGTGTTTGTGTTTGAAGTGGCCCAGCTCGTGCGCCAGCACGGCCTCCATTTCGGCAGGGCTGAGCTGCTTGAGCAAGGTGTCGAAAAACACCACGCGCTTGCTGGCACCAAAGCCGGTGAAAAACGCATTGGAATGGGCCGAACGGCGGCTGCCGTCCATCACGAAAAAGCCTTTGGCCTGAAAGCCCGCACGTTGCATGAGTGCCTGCACGCGGGCCTTGAGCGCATCGTCTTCGAGCGGCGTGAATTTGTTGAACAGCGGCATGATCACATTGGGCGCGATCGCCATCAAAAACAGCTGCCACAGCACCAGTGCGCCCCAGGCCCACAGCCACCACAGCGCCCCCCCCACATCCATGAGCCACAGCACCAGTGCCAGCAAGGGCAGGCCCAGCACGGCGCCCAACAGCAAACCCTTGAGCAGATCCGTCACCCACAATGCAGGGGTCATCTTGTTGAAGCCAAAACGTTGCTCGACACCAAAGGTCTGCATGAGCGACAGGGGCAGACCGACGATGCCCCCCACCAGCATGAAGCCAACGATCAGGGTCATCTGCTGCACCAGCCCCGGCTGCATGAACGACAGCAGCCATTGGTTGAGGGCGTCCAGCCCGCCCAGCAGCGTCCAGGCCAGCAAAAGCATGGCGTCCAGCAGGATGTCCCACTGCGCCAGTCGGGCCTTGGCCAGCGTGTAGTCGGCGGCTTTGTGGTGGTCGGCCAGCGCAATCGTCTGCGCATAGGCCTGGGGCACGGCAGCGCGGTGATGCGCAACGTGCCGCACCTGGCGGGCATTGAGCCAGAGCTTGAGCACCACATGGGCCAGCAAGCCCACGGCCAACAGCAGGGTCAGTGTCAGAGACGAATTCATGTCGGAATTGTAGGCATCCATGGACTGCCGCGGGCTTTGCCCTCGCAGTGACGGTATGGCTGCCCTGTCATCGCGAGCGCAGCGCGGCGATCCATCGGCGACAATCCCCCCATGTCTGAAGTGAATGCCTCCCCTGCCCCCGAAACCCTGGCCAAGTCGGACCAGAACCTCGTCTGGATCGATTGCGAAATGACCGGTCTGGACCCTGAAAAAGAGCGCCTGCTGGAAATCGCCGTCATCGTGACCGGTCCGCACCTGACGCCACGCGTCGAAGGCCCGGTGCTGGTCATCCACCAGAGCGACGAGCAGCTCAACAAGATGGACGCCTGGAACAAGGGCACCCACGGCAAGAGCGGTCTGATCGACAAGGTCAAGGCCTCCACATTGACCGAATCCGAGGCCGAGCAGCAAATCCTGGATTTCCTGAAAAAGTACGTGCCCAAGAGTGCCTCGCCCCTGTGCGGCAACACCATCAGTCAGGACCGGCGCTTTCTGGTCAAGTACATGCCCAAGCTGGAGGCGTATTTCCACTACCGCAACCTGGACGTGAGCACGCTCAAGGAACTCTCGCGCCGCTGGAAACCGGCCATCTACGAAGGCTTCAAGAAACAGCAGCGCCACACGGCGCTGGCCGACGTGCACGAGTCGATCGACGAGCTGGCGCATTACCGCGAGCACTTCATTCGCCTGTGATTTCAGGGAAAACCCGCACGAATCCCCGATCCGTGCGATAATTGCGGCTTCGCCATCCTCCGTGGTGGCGTTTTTGTTGCATCTCCCCTCATGCCTTGGCCCAGACTGTTGTCTGAATTCGGGCCACTCCCCTGAAACCGGAACCCGCGTTCCGCGTCCCTGGCGAGCACCGTTTGAAGGTTGATGTCTTTTTCAACCTGACGGTGCCTGCAGCAAGCCGCTGCAGTGCCGTGCGAGTGATTTTCATGACTGAACAAATCAACGACCTGCAGGCCGAGCACGTGCCTGCGCAAGACCTTTCCCTGAACGTTTCTGTGGACACGCCCGAAGCGGCCGAAACCATCGAAAGCCATGAACCCAACGGCTTTGTCCAACTGGGCCTGGCCGAAGAACTCGTCAAGGCCGTGGCCGATCTGGGTTACACCCAGCCCACCGCCGTGCAAAGCCGCACCATCCCGCTGGCCCTGCCCGCCGACGACGAAGCGCACCACGGCTACAACGACTTGATGGTCTCCAGCCAGACCGGCAGCGGCAAGACCGCCGCCTTCCTGCTGCCCGTGCTGCACACCCTGATCCAGCAGCAGGCCGCGGCTGAAGCCCAAGCCAAGGCCGACTACGACCAGGCCTGCGCCGACGCCATCGCCCGCGGCGAAGAACCGCCCAAGCGCGCCCGCCGCAAGGACCCGACCAACCCGCGCAATTTCAAGGCCGCCGTGCCCGGCGCCCTGGTGCTGTGCCCCACGCGCGAACTGGCGCAGCAGGTGGCGCACGACGCCATCGAGCTGGTCAAGCACTGCCGCGGCCTGCGCATTGCCAACGTGGTGGGCGGCATGCCCTACCAGGTTCAGATCGCCCGCCTGCAGAACGCCAATCTCGTGGTCGCCACGCCCGGTCGCCTGCTGGACCTGCAGCGCTCCATGCAGATCAAGCTGGACCAGGTGAAATTCCTGGTG
>CAXRGK010000284.1:0-12779 GCA_964230145.1 Burkholderiaceae bacterium
GCCCACGCGCTTCATCACGCGGTCGTCGGCATACACCCCGTTGGCGTTCAGGATGGGGGCGATGCGCTGGCCCGTGCGTACGTATTCGTCGGCGCTCGGGTAGAGCAGCTGGAAACTCTGGCCGATCAGCTGTTCGCGCGTCACGCCGAACATCTCGCAGACCCGCTGGTTGCAGTCGACAATGGCCCGATTGCGCGAGAGCACCATGCCGATGGGGGCCAGGTCAAAGGCGAGGCGGTAGTCGATGTCGGCTGCAGGTGTCTTGGGGGAGTCCATTACGAAAAACTACGTATTCGGATACGTAGTATCGTAGCGCCATCCATCCCCAACAGGAGATCCGTGTGAACAAAGTCTTTCCCTCTGCCGCCGAGGCGCTCAAGGACATCGTGGCCGACGGCCAGATGCTTGCCGTGGGCGGTTTTGGCCTGTGCGGCATTCCCGAAGCCCTGATCGAGGCCCTGCGCGACAGCGGCGTCAAGAACCTGACCGTGATTTCCAACAACGCTGGCGTGGACGGCTTTGGCCTGGGCAAGCTGCTGGAAACCCGCCAGATCAAGAAAATGATTTCGTCCTACGTGGGCGAGAACAAGGAGTTCGAGCGCCAGTATCTGGCCGGCGAACTCGAACTCGAATTCACGCCCCAGGGCACCTTGGCCGAGAAACTGCGCGCCGGTGGCGCCGGCATTCCCGCCTTCTTCACCAAGACCGGTGTGGGCACCATGGTGGCCGACGGCAAGGAACTACGAGAGTTCGACGGCGAAACCTATGTCATGGAGCGCTCGCTGGTGCCGGACATCGCCCTGATCAAGGCCGACGTGGCCGACCGCTCGGGCAACCTGCGCTTCAACCTGACGGCGCGCAACTTCAACCCGGCTGCCGCCACCGCCGGCAAGATCTGCATCGTGGAAGTCGAACGCGTTGTGGCCACGGGCGAACTGGCCCCCGACGACATCCACCTGCCGGGCATCTATGTGCACCGCATCGTGCACAACCCGACGCCGGAAAAGCGCATTGAAAAGCGCACCACCCGCGAGCGCAAAGTTTAAGGAGATCGACATGCCCTGGACCCAAGACCAAATGGCCGCCAAAGCGGCTTCCGAACTGCAGGACGGTTTCTACGTCAACCTCGGCATCGGCATCCCGACGCTGGTGGCCAACCATGTGCCCGACCATGTTGAAGTCTGGCTGCACAGCGAGAACGGCATGCTGGGCATCGGCCCCTTTCCCTACGAAGACGAAGTTGATGCCGACCTTATCAACGCCGGCAAGCAGACCGTGACGACCATCAAGGGCTCGTCGATTTTCGGTTCCGACCAGTCCTTTGCCATGATTCGTGGCGGCAAGATCAACCTGTCCATCCTGGGTGCCATGCAGGTCACCGACAAGGGCGACCTGGCCAACTGGATGATCCCCGGCAAGATGGTCAAGGGCATGGGCGGCGCCATGGACCTGGTGGCGGGCGTCAAGCGTGTGATCGTGCTGATGGAGCATGTCGCCAAAAAGAAGGACGGCACCGAAGACCTCAAGATCCTGCCCGAATGCACGCTGCCGCTGACCGGCAAGGCCGTGGTCGACCGCATCATCACCGACCTGGGTGTGATGGACGTGACCGAGCAAGGCATGAAGGTGGTGGAACTGGCCGACGGCGTTTCGCCCGAGTTCATCCAGTCCAAGACGGGCGTGAAGCTGATCTTCTGATCGGCTGGAGATCCGCTGTCAGCCCGGGCGTGCCCGGGCTTGTTTATGGGAAAATGACTACCGTTTTCCATCAGCGCGGTCATGCCGCGCTTATTTTTTAGCCAGTGGTGTACAGCACTGAAGGTCTGTCCCTCAAGGTATTTACGCAACATGCTTCAAATCACTCTTCCCGACGGTTCCCAG
This sequence comes from Burkholderiaceae bacterium, assembly GCA_964230145.1. Classification (GTDB taxonomy): domain Bacteria; phylum Pseudomonadota; class Gammaproteobacteria; order Burkholderiales; family Burkholderiaceae_C; genus Limnohabitans_A. Next base: position 1,882 of record CAXRGK010000284.1, read on the forward strand.
CGTGAGTTTCCCGGTCCTGTGACTGTGGCCGAAGTGGCCGCGTCCATTGGCGCCGGTCTGGCCAAAGCCGCACTCGGTGGCAAGGTCGACGGCCAACTGGTGGACACCAGCCACCGCATCGAGCAAAACGCCAAGCTGGCCATCGTGACTGCCAAGGACGCCGAAGGGCTGGAGATGATTCGTCACTCCACCGCCCACCTGCTGGCCTATGCCGTCAAGGAGTTGTTTCCTGAGGCGCAGGTCACCATCGGTCCGGTGATTGACAACGGCTTTTATTACGACTTTTCGTACAGCCGTCCTTTCACGCCCGAGGACCTCGTGGCGATCGAGAAGCGCATGGCCGAGCTGGCTGCCAAGGACGAACCCGTGGTGCGCCGCGTGCTGCCACGCGATGAAGCTGTGGCCTATTTCAAGGGGCTGGGCGAGCACTACAAGGCCGAAATCATTGGTTCGATTCCGGCCGGTGAAGAGGTCAGCCTCTACCGTGAAGGAAATTTTGAAGATCTCTGCCGTGGCCCGCATGTGCCCAGCACCGGCAAGCTCAAGCACTTCAAGCTGATGAAGGTGGCGGGTGCCTACTGGCGTGGCGACAGCAAGAACGAGATGCTTCAGCGCGTGTACGGCACGGCCTGGGCCAGCAAGGAAGACCTGCAGCAATACCTGATGCGCCTGGAGGAGGCCGAAAAGCGCGACCACCGCAAGCTCGGCCGCGAACTCGACTTGTTCCACATCGACGAGCATGCACCGGGTCTGGTGTTCTGGCACCCCAAAGGCTGGACAGTCTGGCAACGCGTGGAGCAGTACATGCGTCAGGTCTACCGCGACAACGGTTACCTCGAAGTCAAAGGTCCGCAGATCATCGACAAGAGCCTGTGGGAAAAAACCGGTCACTGGGACAAGTACCGCGAGAACATGTTCACCACCGAGTCGGAAAAGCGCGACTACGCTTTGAAGCCGATGAACTGTCCGGGCCACATCCTGATTTTCAAGCAAGGCGTCAAGAGCTACCGCGACCTGCCGCTGCGCTACGGCGAGTTCGGCCAGTGCCACCGCAACGAGCCCTCGGGTGGCCTGCACGGCATCATGCGTGTGCGTGGCTTCACGCAAGACGACGGCCACATTTTCTGCACCGAAGACCAGATCCTGCCCGAGTGCGACACCTTCACCCAGGTGCTCAAGAAGGTCTACGCCGATTTCGGCTTCACCGACATCCTCTACAAAGTATCAACCCGTCCGGCCGCCCGCATTGGCTCGGATGAACTCTGGGACAAGGCCGAAAAAGCCCTGATGGACAGCCTGCGCCACTCGGGTTGCGAATTCGTGATTTCCGAAGGTGACGGTGCTTTTTATGGCCCCAAGATCGAATACACCCTCAAGGACGCCATCGGCCGCGAGTGGCAGTGCGGCACCATCCAGGTGGACTTCAACCTGTCCGAACGCCTGGACGCCGAATACACCGCCGAAGACGGCAGCCGCCAGCGTCCAGTGATCCTGCACCGCGCCATCGTGGGCAGTCTGGAGCGTTTCATCGGGATTCTGGTCGAACAGCATGCTGGCGCCTTGCCGACCTGGCTGGCCCCGGCGCAGGTGTCTGTGCTCAACATCACCGATGCGCAGGCCGATTACTGTCGCGAAATCGCCTCAAAACTCCAAAAAGCACTGCCAAATCAAGACCTTAGGGTGGACCTGGACCTGCGCAACGAGAAAATCACGTATAAAATACGCGAGCACTCGTTGCAGAAGCTGCCTTACATCCTCGTCGCTGGCGACAAGGAAAAGGCGGCAGGTACCGTCGCCGTGCGCGCCCGGGGTAACAAAGACCTCGGTGTGATGTCCCTTGATGCATTCGTTGAATTGCTCGCCTCGGACATCGCTTCCAAAGCCTGATGGTGTTTTCACCCTTGCTTGGCCTGCGGGGCACAGCAGCGGCTGTGGGCTGCTTTTTGCAGCCTTTGATTTTGTGAAGGACTTGAGTCATCGCTACCGAATTTCGTGACCGTCGCCAACGCGAGGAGCGCAAACACCGCCTGAACCGTGAAATCTCGGCCCCCGAGATCCGTGTTTCGGGTCCAGAAAACGAGCCCATGGGCGTCATGTCTCTGGCCGATGCGCTGCGTTTGGCGGGTGAAATGGATGTGGATCTGGTTGAGATTGCGCCTACGGCCAGTCCGCCGGTGTGCCGGCTGGTCGACTACGGCAAGTTCAAATACCAGGAGCAAAAGCGTGCTGCCGAGGCCAAGGCCAAGCAGACCGTGATCGACATCAAGGAAGTCAAGTTCCGACCCGGTACCGACGACGGTGACTACAACATCAAGATGCGCAACATCCGTCGCTTTCTGGCCGATGGCGACAAGTGCAAGATCACGCTGCGTTTCCGTGGCCGCGAGATCACGCACCAGGAGCTGGGCATGGCCCTGCTGCAGCGCATCCGCGATGAATTGGCCGACCTGATCGTGGTGGAGCAGTTCCCCAAGCTCGAAGGTCGCCAGATGATCATGATGATCGCGCCAGGCAAGAAAAAGCCAGGAGCGGCCAAGGCTGAAGCAGCGCCCCAGGCGCCAGCTGCAGCATAAAGGGTTTGACAGGCTTTCGGGCCTGTCGATCCAGCCGGTGAAAACCGGCTGTCAAAAGTGTCTCGGGGTCAACAAGGCTGCAAACCGTTTGCAGACACCTCACGAGCACAAATAAAAGGAGCATTCAAATGCCCAAGATGAAGACCAAGAGCAGCGCCAAAAAGCGCTTCCGTGTTCGTCCCGGTGGAACCGTCAAGCGCGGTCAAGCCTTCAAGCGTCACATCCTGACCAAGAAGACCACCAAGAACAAACGCCACCTTCGCGGTGCAGTGGCCGTGCATGAGACCAATATGGGTCACATGGCACAGATGCTGCCTTCGGCTGGCCTGTAATTCACTGACGAACAAGGAGAACTCATATGCCTCGCGTCAAACGTGGTGTAACGGCACGCGCCCGTCACAAGAAAGTCCTGGCCCTGGCCAAAGGTTTCCGCGGTCGCCGCGGCAACGTCTTCCGCATCGCCAAACAGGCGGTGATGAAGGCCGGTCAGTACGCTTACCGTGACCGTCGTACCAAGAAGCGCGTCTTCCGTCAGCTGTGGATTGCCCGTATCAACGCCGCTGCGCGTGAATGCGGTCTGACTTACAGCCAGTTCGCCAATGGCCTGAAGAAGGCCGCCATCGAAATCGACCGCAAAGTGCTGGCTGACATTGCCGTGCACGACAAGGCTGCTTTTGCTGGCATCGTTCAGCAAGCCAAGGCCGCACTGGCTGCCGCTTGATTGAATGGGCGACATGGGCCCTCGGGTCCATGACTCGCGCTGTCTCAAAGGGGTTGGGGCTTGCAAAGGCTTCAATCCCTTTTTTGTTGAATTTTCCCGACACTGCTGAACATGAACGAGTTGGACTTGCTGGTTGAATCGGCGCGCCAGAGCTTCGCGCAGGCCGCCACCCCCGCGGACCTCGAAAACGCCAAGGCCCAGTACCTGGGCAAGGCCGGCCGCATCACTGAGCTGATGAAGGGCATGGCCGCTCTCAGTGTCGAAGACAAGAAAACCCGTGGCGCCGCGATCAACCTCGCCAAGCAGGCGATTGAAGCGGCGCTCAGTGACCGTCGCCAGGCACTCGCGGATGCCGAGCTGCAGGCCCAGCTCAAGGCCGAGGCGCTGGATGTGACGTTGCCGGGCCGCAGTGGCAAGCTGGGTGGTCTGCACCCTGTCTCGCTCACGCTCGAACGCGTGGAGCAGATTTTTGGCTCGATGGGCTTTGAAGTGGCCCAAGGCCCCGAGATCGAGACCGACTGGTTCAACTTCACCGCGCTCAACACGCCCGAAGACCACCCGGCGCGCTCCATGCACGACACCTTCTACGTGGAAGGCGGTCACCTGCTGCGCACGCACACCAGCCCGATGCAGGTGCGTCATGCCGTGCAGCACGTCAAGCGCTACCGCAGCCTGCTCGATGCCGGACAGGGCATGCCTGAAATCCGCGTCATCGCCCCAGGCCGTACCTACCGCGTGGACAGCGACGCCACCCACTCGCCCATGTTCCACCAGTGCGAAGGTCTGTGGATCGGCGAAAACGTGAGCTTCAAGGACCTCAAGGTGGTGGTCACCGATTTCTGCCGCACCTTTTTCGAAAGCGACGATCTGGTGCTGCGCTTTCGCCCCAGCTTCTTCCCCTTCACCGAACCCAGCGCCGAAATCGACATCCAGTTCCAGAGCGGCCCGTTGGCCGGTCGCTGGCTCGAAGTGGGCGGCTCCGGCCAGGTGCACCCGAACGTGGTGCGCAACATGGGCCTGGACCCCGAGCGTTTCATCGGCTTTGCATTTGGCATGGGCATGGACCGCTTCACCATGCTGCGCTATGGCGTGAACGACCTGCGCCTGTTCTTTGACGGCGATGTGCGCTTCCTGAGCCAGTTCCAGTAATTCCAAGCCGAGACCCGAGACATGCAATTTCCCGAATCCTGGTTGCGCGAATTCTGCAACCCGCCCCTGACAACCCAGCAGCTGGCCGATACCCTGACCATGGCCGGCCTTGAAGTGGAAGAACTCGAGCCCGTGGCCCCACCGTTCATCAAGGTCGTGGTCGGTGAAATCAAGGAAGCCGTGCAGCACCCCAACGCCGACCGCTTGCGTGTCTGCCAGGTGGACGTAGGGCAGGGTGCTCTGCTCAACATCGTGTGCGGTGCACCCAACGCCCGTGTGGGCATCCGTGTGCCCTGCGCCCTGGTGGGGGCCGAGCTGCCGTCGGGTGAAGACGGCAAACCGTTTGTCATCAAGGTCGGCAAACTGCGCGGCGTGGAAAGCCAGGGCATGCTGTGCTCTGCCAAGGAACTGAAGATCGCAGACGACCACGGCGGGTTGCTGGAGCTGCCGCTGGACGCCCCACTGGGCCAGGACATTCGCCAGTATCTGAATCTCGACGACACCCTGATGACGCTCAAGCTCACGCCTAATCTGGCGCATTGCCTGAGCGTGTACGGTATCGCCCGCGAGGTGTCGGCCCTGACTGGTGCGCCTTTGAGAGCGCCGGCTTTCCCTGCTGTGGCCACGCAAATCACCGATAAGCTGGCGGTGAAGGTGCAGGCCACTGACCTGTGCGGCCGCTTCAGCGGCCGTGTGGTGAAGGGTGTGAACACCCAGGCGAAAACGCCGCAGTGGATGGTGGATCGCCTCGCCCGTTGCGGCCAGCGCAGTGTGAGCCCGCTGGTGGACATCTCCAACTACGTGATGTTCGAGTTCGGTCGCCCTTCGCACATCTTTGACCTCGACAAGATCCACGGCGGCCTGCAGGTGCGATGGGGCCAGCCGGGCGAATCGCTCAAGCTGCTCAACGGCAACACTGTGACGGTGGACGACAAGGTTGGCGTGATCGCCGACGACAGCCAGGTTGAATCGCTGGCCGGCAGCATGGGTGGTGACGCCACCGCCGTGTCTGATGAGACGCAAAACATCTACATCGAAGCTGCCTTCTGGTGGCCGTCCGCGATCGCAGGCCGTTCGCGGCGCTACAACTTCTCGACCGATGCCGGTCACCGCTTCGAGCGCGGTGTGGACCCGCAGCTCACAGTCGAGCACATCGAGCGCATCACCCAGCTGGTGCTCGACATCTGCGGCACGCCCGACACCCAGGTCGGCCCCATCGACGACCAGACCCTGAACATCCCGCAGGCCAAGCCGGTCACGCTGCGTGTGGATCGTGCCAACAAAGTGATCGGCATGCCCCTCACGCAAAAGCAGTGCACTGATGCGCTGCGCGGCCTGGGACTGCAGGTGACTGAAGGCGAGGGCACGGTCACCGTGACGCCGCCGAGCTTCCGGTTTGACCTGCAAATCGAGGAAGACCTGATCGAGGAAGTGGCCCGCATGGTGGGCTACAACAAACTGCCCACGAACCCGCCTTTGGCCCCCATCACGGCCAAGGTGCGCCGCGAGACCGAGCGCAGCCCGTCCGCCGTACGCCGCGCCATTGCCGCGCTGGGTTACCAGGAAACCATCAACTACAGCTTTGTGGAAGAAAGCTGGGAACGCGATCTGGCGGGCAACGCGAGCCCGATCCGCCTGCTCAACCCGATCGCCAGCCAGATGAGCGTGATGCGCTCGAGCCTGATCGGCTCGCTCTTGCAGGTGGTCAAGTTCAACGCCGACCGCAAGGCCGACCGCGTGCGCGTGTTCGAGCTGGGCCGCGTGTTTCTGCGCAACGCCGCTGTGCAAAGCACCGACACCACGGTGGAGGGCTTTGACCAACCCATGCGCGTGGCCGGCATGGCCTGGGGCCCGGTCGAGCCTCTGGGCTGGCAGGGCAAGGCCCGCAACGTTGATTTTTACGACGTGAAAGCCGACGTGGAAAAACTGCTGGCCCCCCGCAAGGCCGAATTTGTGGCCGCTGAGCATCCCGCGCTGCACCCGGGGCGTTCGGCCCAGGTGTGGCTCGATGGCGTTTTGATCGGTCATGTGGGCGAATTGCACCCCCGTTGGCGTCAGGCCTGGGAGCTGTCCAGTGCCCCCGTGGTGTTCGAGTTGTCACTCGACGCCGTCACTGCCCGTGAGGTGCCGGTGGCCCAGGGCGTGGCCAAGCAGCAGCCGGTGGAGCGCGACATTGCCGTGATCGTGACCGAGTCGATCACCCATGCGCAGCTGATGCAGGCCATTGAGGCCGCACCGACCGATGGTTTGCTGCAGTCGGCTGTGCTGTTTGACATTTACCGCCCCAAGGCCGATGCCGCAGGCGGTGCGCTGACTGTGGGAGAAAAGAGTCTGGCTGTGCGCCTGACGCTGGGGCAGGGTGAAACGACGCTGACCGATGCGCAGATCGACGCGGTCATGCAGGCCGTGGTGGCATATCTGAGTGAAAAGCTGGGCGCGCGCCTGCGCGGTTGAGCTGGAGAACGGTATGGAAATTTCGGTGGAAAGCCTTGAAACCCCGGCATTGACCAAGGCGCATCTGGCCGACCTGCTGTTCGAGCAGATTGGCCTGAACAAGCGTGAGTCCAAGGACATGGTCGATGCGTTTTTCGACTTGATCGTGGACAGCCTGATCCAGGGACAGGATGTGAAGATTTCCGGTTTCGGCAACTTCCAGATCCGCACCAAGGCGGCTCGCCCGGGGCGCAACCCTCGCACGGGGGAACTGATCCCGATTGAAGCCCGTCGCGTCGCCACTTTCCACGCCAGCCACAAGCTCAAGGATGCAATCCAGGACCCGACAGACGCGGGTAAAAGCGGTACAAACTGAGCCTTTGCCCAGGAGGCTGTCATGCTCTTCAAGTTCAAATCCAAAGCCTGTGCCGACCTGATCATGCTGGAGGCCGACGGTCGACGCGTTCTCAAGGCCATGATTGGGGATGACCCGATCAAGGGCATTGTGCTGGCGACAGACTTGCCTCAGGCATTGGCCCGGCTGGATACCGCAGTGGCCCAGGACGAAGCCATGCGCAAGGCGCGTGATGAGGCATCAGCCGCCCGTGCAGCGGGACGGGACACGGCACAGGACGAAGAAGAGCCGCCATTGCCTGCCATCCGGCTGGCGCAGCGCGCGGCCCCCATGCAGCAGATGATGCGCCGCTGCATGGCCGAAGACGCAGATCTGGTCTGGGGGGTCTGAGCGTCAGCGCACGAAAGGCTGGCCGCCGAGCTTGTAACCAGCCTGGATGTTGCGCTTGGCAAACCAGCCCTGGTTCATCTCCAGCACAAAGCGCACAGGTTTGATCGAGCAATGGGATTCATCGCTCAGAGGTTTCATGTCGGCCAGGTTCACGATGGTGCCGTCGTCTGCCACAAAAGCGGCCGTCAGCGGTATCAGGGTGTTGCGCATCCAAAAGCACTGGGTGGCGGGCTGCTCGAAAACGAAGAGCATGCCCTCGTGTTGAGGCATGTCTTTGCGGAACATCAGGCCGATCTGTCGCTCCTGCGGCGTTTGCGCCAATTGCACATCCAGCATGTGCATACCTGCACTGAGTTTGGTACGCGGCAGGTTCATCTGGGCTTGCTGGGCACTGCTGGCCAGTACCGACATCCCGATGGCGATCAGCAACAGGCCGCAACGCAGCCAGCGAAGGCAAGGACGGGGCAGCAGGCGGGACAACATGAGAGGGCTCCTGTAAGAGAACCCTGAGCATAACCGCGACGCGGGTCAGGTCGGCACAGCGGCAGACGGCTCGGAACCTGGTGGCAGTGCGCCCGCCGCACGGATGTTGAGCGCCATCAGTCCTTTGGGGCCCTGGGTCAGCTCGAAGTCCACGCGGGAACCTTCCTTGAGGCTTCTGTAGCCATCCATCTGGATAGCGGAAAAATGGGCGAAAGCATCGGGACCGCCGTCGTCGGGCTGGATGAAGCCGAACCCCTTGGCGTCATTGAACCATTTGACCGTACCGCTGGGCATGGTTGTCTCCGTCTCATTGTTTTCATCAGTGTGAGGCGGGCATGCTGAATTTGTCAATGTCAGGACTTTCCCGAGGCCTTGAAAGCGCAGGGGGCATGCCTGAAGCCAGGGCGACACCCCCAAACCGCCGATAGAATGAATCCATGGCAACGAAGAAATCAGTACCCCCGACGCTGCCGCCGGATTTGACAAAAACGACAGACGGTGGCGATGCCGTCGTGCTCGAGCGCCGTGCCCAGCGGGTCCAACCGCCGCAGATGTACCAGGTCGTCATGCTCAACGATGACTTCACCCCCATGGAGTTTGTCGTGATCGTGCTTCAGGAGTTCTTCAGCAAGGACCGGGAAGCCGCCACGCAGATCATGCTCAAGATCCATCTGGACGGTAAAGGGGTGTGCGGCGTCTACACCCGGGACGTGGCCCACACCAAGGTCGATCAGGTGCTCGACGCGGCCCGACAAAACGGCCATCCGTTGCAATGTGTAGCGGAGCCCATTGAATAAGCACCAACCGGTGCCAATTAGGACAACAGACGTAACCCCATCTGGCAGAAGGAAACCACATGATTGCCCAAGAACTGGAAGTCAGCCTGCACATGGCCTTTGTCGAGGCCCGTCAGCAGCGCCATGAGTTCATTACGGTGGAGCACCTGCTGCTGGCCCTGCTCGACAATCCCAGCGCAGCCGAAGTACTGCGCGCCTGCTCGGCCAACATCGATGATCTGCGCTCGGCGCTGACCAACTTCATCAAGGACAACACCCCGCAGGTGGGCGGTACCGAAGAGGTGGACACCCAGCCCACACTGGGTTTCCAGCGCGTGATCCAGCGCGCCATCATGCATGTGCAGTCCACCGGCAATGGCAAGAAGGAAGTGACCGGCGCGAACGTGCTGGTGGCCATCTTTGGCGAAAAGGACTCTCACGCCGTGTACTACCTGCACCAGCAGGGCATCACGCGCCTGGATGTCGTCAACTTCATCGCCCACGGCATCCGCAAGAGTGATCCGCCCGAAGCCGCCAAGTCGGCCGAAAACCCTTCTGCCAGCGAAGGCGAGGAGGGCGCAGGTGGTCAGGAGCGCAACGAAAAAGCATCGCCGCTGGAGCAGTACACCAACAACCTCAACCAAGCGGCCAAGGACGGGAAGATTGATCCGCTGATCGGCCGCGAGTACGAGGTCGAGCGCACCATCCAGATCCTCTGCCGCCGCCGCAAGAACAACCCGCTGCTGGTCGGTGAGGCCGGCGTGGGCAAGACGGCGATTGCCGAAGGCCTGGCTTGGCGCATCACGCAAGGCTCCGTGCCCGAAATTCTGGCCGAAGCCACGGTCTACTCGCTGGACATGGGTGCGTTGCTGGCAGGCACCAAGTACCGCGGCGACTTCGAGCAGCGCCTCAAGGGCGTGCTCAAGTCGCTCAAGGACAAGCCGCATGCCATTTTGTTCATCGATGAGATCCACACCCTGATCGGTGCGGGCGCCGCCTCGGGCGGCACGCTGGATGCGTCCAACCTGCTCAAGCCAGCGCTGTCCAGTGGCCAGCTCAAGTGCATTGGCGCGACCACCTTCACCGAATACCGCGGCATCTTCGAGAAAGACGCTGCACTGTCCCGCCGTTTCCAGAAGGTGGACGTGGTCGAGCCAACCGTGGCCGAAACGGTGGAAATCCTCAAGGGCCTCAAGAGCCGCTTCGAGGAGCACCACAACGTCAAGTACGCCAACGCTGCCCTGCAGGCGGCGGCCGAGCTGTCGGCCAAGTACATCAACGACCGCCAGCTGCCCGACAAGGCGATCGACGTGATCGACGAAGCGGGCGCCGCACAGCGCATTCTGGCCGCATCCAAGCGCAAGAAGACCATTGGCAAGGGCGAGATCGAGGACATCGTGGCCAAGATCGCGCGCATTCCGCCCGCCAATGTGTCCAACGACGACCGCAGCAAGCTGCAGAACATCGAGCGTGACCTCAAGGCCGTGGTGTTCGGGCAGGACAAGGCGCTTGAGGTGCTTTCTGCCGCTGTCAAGATGGCCCGCTCGGGTCTGGGCAAACAAGACAAGCCGATCGGTGCCTTCCTGTTCTCCGGCCCCACCGGCGTGGGCAAGACCGAAGCGGCCAAGCAGCTGGCCTACATCATGGGCATCGACCTGATCCGCTTCGACATGTCCGAGTACATGGAGCGCCACAGCGTCTCGCGCCTGATCGGCGCGCCTCCGGGCTATGTTGGTTACGACCAAGGCGGACTTTTAACCGATGCGGTTGATCAGAACCCGCATTGCGTGTTGCTGCTCGATGAAATCGAAAAGGCCCACCCGGACATCTTCAACGTGCTGCTGCAGGTCATGGACCACGGCACCTTGACCGACAACAACGGGCGCAAGGCTGACTTCCGCAACGTCATCATCATCATGACGACCAACGCGGGCGCCGAAACCATGAACAAGGCGACCATCGGCTTCACCAACCCGCGGCAGGCCGGCGACGAGATGGGTGACATCAAGCGCCTGTTC
>CAXRGK010000285.1:0-10359 GCA_964230145.1 Burkholderiaceae bacterium
CGCGGCCCCAAGCGGGTCGATGTGATCTACCGCCGGGTGGACGACGATTTCCTGGACCCCGAGGTCTTCCGCCCCACATCCACGCTGGGCTGCGCCGGGCTCATGGAGGCCTACAAGGCCGGGCATGTGGCGATCTGCAACGCGGTGGGTACGGGCGTGGCCGACGACAAGTCGATCTACCCCTACGTGCCCGACATGATCCAGTTCTACCTTGGCGAGGCCCCGATCCTGAAAAACGTGCCGACGTATCAGTGCCGCAAAACCGAAGACCTGCAATACACCTTGGCCAACCTGAAAGACCTGGTGGTCAAGGAAGTGCACGGGGCAGGGGGCTACGGCATGCTGGTGGGGCCAGCGGCGACGAAGGCCGAGATCGAGCAATTCCGCGCCGCGCTGCTGGCCAACCCTGACGGCTACATCGCCCAGCCCACGCTCTCGCTGTCCAGCTGTCCGACCTTTGTCGAAAGCGGTGTGGCGCCGCGGCACATCGACCTGCGGCCCTTCGTGCTGAGTGGCCGCACGGTGCAGATGGTGCCCGGTGGCCTCACGCGTGTGGCGCTCAAGGAAGGCTCCTTGGTGGTGAACTCGTCGCAGGGCGGCGGCACCAAGGACACCTGGATTTTGCAGAACTGAGCGCGAGGGAGAAGAAACATGCTGTCAAGAACCGCCGACCACCTGTTCTGGATGTCGCGCTACATGGAGCGCGCGGAGAACACCGCCCGCATGCTCAATGTGAGCTACGAAACCTCGCTGCTGCCTCAGTCGGCTGCCGCGGCGCAGGCGGGCTGGGAGGGCATCCTGTCGATCAGCGAGCTGCTGCCGTCCTACCGCGCGCTCTACAAAAGCGTCAACCCGCGTGACGTGATGGAGTTCATGGTCAAGGACGTGGACAACCCGTCTTCGATCATTTCCTGCCTGCGTGCCGCCCGCGAAAACGCCCGCGCCGTGCGCGGCACCCTGACCACCGAGGTCTGGGAAACCCAGAACCAGACCTGGCTGGAGGTCAACCGCATGCTGCGCAGCGGCGCGTTCGAGCGCGACCCGGGGCAGTTCTTCGAGTGGGTCAAGTTTCGCTCGCACCTTTCGCGCGGCGTGACGGTGGGCACCATGCTGATGGACGAGGCGTTGCACTTCATGCGCATGGGCACCTTTCTGGAGCGCGCCGACAACACCGCGCGTCTGGTCGATGTGAAGTTCCACGCCATGAACAACGATTATTTCGGCATGCCCCTGGGCGGCCATGAGGGCGAGGCCGAGAAGGAATACGACTTCTACCACTGGAGCGCCATCCTGCGCAGCGTCAGCGGTTTCGAGGTCTACCGCAAGGTTTACCGAGACGTGATCCGGCCCGAGCGTGTGGCCGAGCTGCTGATCCTGCGCGCCGACATGCCACGCTCGCTGCACGCCAGCCTCAACGAGGTCATGGCCAATCTGGCGCTGGTCTCGCCCGATCCGCACAGCGAAACCCTGCGCCACGCCGGCAAGCTGCGCGCCGAGCTGGCGTACGGGCGCATCGACGAAATCCTGGACACCGGCCTGCACGCCTGGCTGACCCAATTCCTGGACCGGGTCAATGCGCTGGGCAGCCACATCAGCCGGGAGTTTCTGCTGCCGCAGACGGTTTGAGTTTCATCTGCGTTCGTCCTGAGTTTGTCGAAGGACAAAATGCGCTGGCGCACTGACCGGGTGCCGCCTGTTCTCTGACGATGGTGTCTTCAGTAACGCATCCAAGGAGCAGGAACATGGTGGGAGAACGTCTGACGGCCGGTGAGGTCTGCATACGCGAGGTGGTGATTGCCCAGCGCGAAACCCCGATTCTGGAGGCCGCACAGCTCATGCGTGGCCAGCATGTGGGCTGCCTGGTCGTGGTGGAAGAAAACGGTCAGGCACGCCAGGTGTGCGGCGTGCTGACCGACCGCGACCTCATCATCGGCGTGCTGGCGCAGGGTCTGGATGCGCGCCCGCTGTGCGTGGAGGACATCATGAGCGAGTACCCGGCCACCATGCGCGAGGACGATTCGCTGATCGATGTGATGCGTTCCATGCGCCGCAACGGCGTGCGGCGCTTGCCCGTGGTCACCGGCGATCGGGCGTTGGTCGGGCTGATCACCCTGGACGACGTGCTGAAAATCCTGTCCGAAGAGCTGGGCCTGCTGATCGGCGCGATCCAGGGGCAGATCGCCAACGAGCGCCACAAGCGCCCCTGACGACGCTCACGCCAGCGTCAGCACCACGGGGGCATGGTCGCTGGGGCGCTCGTTCTTGCGCGGTGCCTTGTCCACCGCGCAGCCCGTGGCCTGAGCCTTGAGCGCCTCGCTGATCAGGATGTGGTCGATGCGCAGACCCCGATTGCGGCGGAAGGCGAAGTCCCGGTAGTCCCACCAGCTGTAGTTCTTTTCGGGCTGATCGAACAGGCGCATGCTGTCGCTCAGGCCCAGGTCGACCAGGGCCTGCAGTTTTTGCCGCTCTTCGGTGGTGCAGTGGATGGTTTCCTTGAGCGCCACCGGGTCCCAGACGTCGAGGTCGTCAAAGGTGATGTTGTAGTCGCCCATCAGCACCAGCCTAGGGTGTTTTTGCAGTTCGACCTGCACCCAGGCTCGCAGGGCGTCCAGCCAGCGCATCTTGTAGGCGAACTTGTCGCTGCCGGGCTCCTGCCCGTTGGGAACGTAGGCACCGATCACCCGCAGATCCCCGTAGGTGCCCGTGATCACGCGCGACATCTCGTCCTCGAAGCCAGGGATGTTTTTCACCACATCGCTGCCCTCGGTTCTGGAAATCAGCGCGACACCGTTGTAGGTCTTCTGACCAAACCACTGGGCCTGCCAGCCGGCATCCAGAAAGGCGCCCGCAGGAAATTTGTCATCGGTGAGCTTGAGTTCCTGCAGGGCCAGCACATCGACCGGGTTGGCGGCCAGCCAGTCCAGCACCTGTGGCAGGCGCACGGACAGCGAATTGACATTCCAGGTGGCGAGCTTCATGGCGTCAGATGTGCAGGAAAGCCAGCACGCCCACGCCCACGCCGATGGCGCCAGCGCCGTACATGGCCCATTCGGTCCAGCGCTTTTTGCTCAGCAGCGCGATGGCGGCCAGGGCAATGGCGATCTGCAGCACGGTGGTGGCCTGCGCCCAGCGGTGGTGCTGATGCATCTGCTCGTCGGACCGCTGGTCCCAGGCCTTGGCTTCGGCTTCGAGTTTTTCGGCGGCGGCCTTGATCTCGGCCTTTTCGCCCTTGTAGCGCTTGATCTCGTCCTGGTAGAAGTCTTTTTTGGCTGGCGGGGCCAGTTCCAGCGCCAGCTCGCTCAGGTTCTGCTTGCTGCTCTTGGCCTGGTAGTAATTCCACTGGTTGGAGGCTTCGGTCTTTTTGATGGCCGCATTGTTCTTGTAAAGCCCGGCGTTGGCCTGCGTGGCGCCGCCCATGTAGCCAAACAGGGCACCCACTGTGGCGATGATGGCGGTGAACATGGCGATCGAGTTGGTGTGCTCGCCACCGTGGCCTTGGGCGGCGTGTTCGAGTTCGTGGTCGTGCGGGCCATGCACATGAAAGCCGTGTCCGGACATGAAGGTCTCCCGGGATTTATTGCTGGTAGGTCACAAAGCTGAAGGGCAGGCCGTTGGCCGCCGTGTGCGATTCTCGTTGCACTTCACGCCACTTGGGTGACAGCTTGGGCGCGAAGGCGTCGCCCTCGAAGTCGGCGTCGATCTCGGTCACCACCGCGGTGCTGGCCAGTGGCTCGGCCTGCCGGTAGATGTCGGCACCGCCCATGATCCAGGCGTCGGGCGCATCGCCGCACAGTCGCATCGCTTCCTCGATCGAACCGGCGCGCAGTGCGCCCTCGGAGCGCCAGTCGGTCTGACGGGTGACGACGATGTTGAGACGGCCGGGCAGGGGGCGGAATTTCGGTGGCAGCGAGTCCCAGGTCTTGCGGCCCATGATGACCGGCTGGCCCAGGGTGACGCGCTTGAAATGCGCCAGGTCTTCGGGCAGGTGCCAGGGCATCTGGTTGTCCTTGCCGATCACGCCGTTGCGGGCGCGGGCATAAATCAGGTGCAGCTTCATCAAACCGCCACCGGTGCCTTGATGGCGGGATGGCATTCATAGCCCGTCACCTCGAAGTCTTCGTATTCATAGTCGAAGATGGAGGCGGGTTTGCGCTTGATGTTCAGCGTCGGGTAGGCAAAGGGCTGGCGGCTCAGCTGCAGCTCCACCTGTTCGTGGTGATTCGAGTAGATATGGCAGTCGCCACCCGTCCAGATGAAGTCGCCCACATCCATGTCGCACTGCTGCGCGATCATGTGGGTCAGCAGCGCATAGCTGGCGATGTTGAAGGGCACGCCCAGAAAAATGTCTGCGCTGCGCTGATACAGCTGGCAGCTGAGCTTGGGCTTGTCACCCGCCTTTTGCGGGGGGGCCACGTAGAACTGGAAGAAGGCATGGCAGGGCATGAGCGCCATCTGGTCGAGTTCGGCCACGTTCCAGGCACTCACGATGATGCGGCGCGAGTCCGGGTTGTTTTTGAGCGTGTCCATCACCTGCTGGATCTGGTCGATGTGGCCACCGCCCGGCGTGGGCCAGCTGCGCCACTGCACGCCATAGACCGGACCCAGGGAGCCGTCTTCGCGCGCCCATTCGTCCCAGATGGTGCAGCCGCGTTCCTGCAGCCATTTCACGTTGCTGTCACCGCGCAGGAACCACAGCAGCTCCACGATGATGGCCTTGAGGAAAACCTTCTTGGTCGTGACCAGCGGGAAACCCTCCTGAAGGTCAAAGCGCATCTGGTGGCCGAACACGCTGCGCGTGCCGGTGCCGGTGCGGTCGCCTTTTTGTACGCCATTCGTATACACATGGCGCATGAAGTCTTCGTATTGGCTGCGGACGGGGCGGGGGCTGGTGGTCGTCATGGACGCCAAGTTTACGGGAAGGCGGCCAGGGGGCCGCGGCAGTGACGGCGCCCCTGGTCGGGACCTTCAAAGTTCGCCGGTGTAGAACCTGTTGTGGGTTGGCGAAATCACCAGCTCATTGATGCAGGTGCGTGCCGGCATTTGCGCCAGGAACAGGATGGCGCGGCCCATGTCTTCGGGTTGCACCATCCGCTCGCGCACTTCTTTCGACGGCGGGACCGGCCGTTTGTCGAGGATGGGGGTGGCCACCTCTCCGGGCAGCAGGGAGGTGGCCCGGATGCCGTTCGTGCATTCTTCCATGTTGATGGACTCGGTCAGGGCCAGCACCGCGCGCTTGGTGGTGTTGTAGACGGCGCCGGTCATCTTGCTGGCGTACAGGCCGGCCCAGGACGACACGTTCACGATCAGGCCGCCACCTTGCTGGCGCATCACCGGCAGCACGGCATGGACACCGTAGAACAGACCCGAGAGGTTGATGTCGACCACGGTGTCCCAATCGCTGGTGCTCAGCACCTGCAGGCTGCGCCGCGGCACATTGATGCCGGCGCTGTTGACCAGGATGTCGATGCGGCCGTGCTGGTCCACGATCTGCGGGGCGGTCCGCGCGACCGCCTCGGCGTCCGCCACGTCCAGCGCCAGGGCCTGTGCGCTGCCCACAGCCTGCAGCTGGGCCAGGCCACTGGCGTTGGTGGCTGCACTGCGGCCGGAGATGACCACATGCGCGCCGGCTTTGGCCAGTTCCATGGCCCCGGCCAGTCCGATGCCGCTGCCGCCGCCGGTGATCCAGGCCACCTGGCCTTTGAGGGATGTGTTCATGTCTTGTCTCCTTGTGGTTGGGGCTTGGCGGCCATTATGGAAACAAGCGGTCTTCGCGGTTAAGTGCTGGATGTCGCTCGTCGGACAGGTTTCATGCCAGCACTTTGCGTGGATTGAGCAAGTTCTGCGGGTCCAGCGCCTGCTTGATGGCGCGCATCATGGTCAGGGCTGTGGCGTCCTTGTATTTGGGCAGTTTGTGCGCTTTGAGTTCACCCACCCCGTGTTCGGCGCTGATGGAACCTTCAAATTTGTGCACCTGGTCAAACACCAGGGTGTTCACTTTCTCTTCCCAGTCGCGCAGGAAGGCACGGCTGTCGCCGCCTTCAGGGGCCTGCACGTTGTAGTGCAGGTTGCCGTCGCCCAGGTGGCCGAAGTCCACCAGGCGCACGCCCGGGATCTCGCGCTGCAGCAGCGCGTCGGTTTCGGTCACAAAGGCCGGAATGCGCGAGACCGGGATGCTGATGTCGTGCTTGATGTTGAGGCCTTCCTCGGCCTGGGCCAGCGGAATGCTCTCGCGGATGTGCCACAGCGCGCGGGCCTGGGCGATGTTTTCGGCCACCACCGCATCCGTCACGCAGCCGACATCGATTGCGGCTTCGAGCAGGGCCTCGAACTGTGTGCGGGCGTGCTGCTCGTTTTCACTGTCGGAGTTCTCCAGCAGCACGCACCACGGGGTTTCCTGGAACAGCGGCACACGCTGCTGCGGGTAGTGTTTGTCCACCAGGCTCAGGGCGAACTGGCCCATGACCTCAAAACCGGTCAGGCCCGGGCCGAGGCGGGCATGGGCCAGGCCCAGCAGTTGCACCGCCGCTTCCATGCTGGGAACGGCTGCCCAGGCGGTCAGCTGCGCGGCGGGCAGGGGATAGAGCTTCATGGTGGCCGCGGTGATGATGCCCAGCGTGCCCTCGCTGCCGATCATCAGGTGGCGCAGGTCATAACCGGTGTTGTCCTTGCGCAGGCCAGTCAATCCGTTCCAGACTTCGCCCTGCGCGGTCACGACTTCCAGCCCCAGGCAAAGGTCGCGGGCATTGCCAAAGCGCACCACCTGCGTTCCGCCCGCGTTGGTGCCCAGGTTGCCGCCAATGGTGCAGCTGCCTTCGGCGGCCAGGCTGAGCGGAAAGAGAAATCCGGCCTTTTCCGCCACGTCCTGCAGGTTCTGCAGGATGCAGCCGGCTTCCACCGTCATGGTCAGGTTGTCCGGGTCCAGCGCACGGACCGCGTTCATGCGGGTCAGGCTGAGCACCACCTGGGTGCCACTGTCGTCGGGCACCGAGCCGACCACCAAGCCGGTGTTGCCGCCTTGCGGAACGATGGAAGTGCCGCTGGCAGCGCAGGCCTTGACCACCGCTGCCACCTCGGCGGAGCTGGCGGGGCGCACCACAGCCAACGCTCGGCCGCGGCTTCGCTTGCGCCAGTCCTGTTCCCAGGCCGAGAGGTCCGCGCCCGGGTCATCGTGCGTGAGCACGTTGGCCGCGCCGCAGATGCTGCGCAGTTGTTGGATCAGTTCGCTCATGTGGATTCCTTGGGTGCAGCCGCCTGGATGGCCTTGAAGCGGCTGCGCACATGCAGACCGCAGGCCACAAACAGCAGCAGACTCAGCGCACCCTGTGCCATGGCCAGCGCATTCGAGGGCCAGGGATCTGACCACCCACGCACGCAGGCTTCGGTGAAATAGAGCCAGACCGCGAGGCTGAGCCAGCGGTAGGTGTACATGCGCAGCTTGAGCAGGCCCGACAGCGCCAGGGCCAGTGGCAGCACCTTGATGGCCCACCAGGAGCCGCCCGGGCGCAGCGGCGCGAGCCACAGCTCCCAGGCCAGGCCCAGCAAAATCAGGCCCAGCGTGCTGGTCACGGCCAGGGTGCGGGAGAAACGAACGCCGGCAGGCGGGGTGTCAGGGTTTGGATTCATGGCGATGGCATGATAACGGCCCATGACTTCCCCCGACTGGAGAGTCCAGCTTCGTGCCTGGTGGCAAGAGCTGGCCGAATTCCCCTGGCGCCAGATGACTGGCGTGCTGTACCGCCGCTTTCGCGAGGCGCGCCTGGGCGTGAGCGCCAGCTCGCTGACCTTCACCACCGTGCTGGCCCTGGTGCCGCTGTTCACGGTGGGCCTGGCGGTGTTTTCGGCGTTTCCGGTGTTCGGCAAGTTCCAGGACACGATCCAGCGCTGGCTGGTCGACAGCCTGGTGCCCGAGAGCATCTCGCGGCAGGTGTTGGGTTACCTGACGCAGTTTTCGCGCAAGGCCAGTCGTCTGGGCTCGGTCGGTCTGGTGGCGGTGCTGTTTTCAGCGGTGGCCCTGATGGTGACCATCGAGCGCACCCTGGGGCAAATCTGGCGGGTGGAGCACCAGCGGCCGCTGGCCCAACGCCTGATCCTGTACTGGTCGGCCATCACGCTGGGGCCCTTGCTGCTGGGGGCGAGCATCGCCATCACGTCGTATGTGACCACCGCCTCGCGCGGGGTGGTGGATGTGCTGCCGGGTGGTTTGCGCTGGTTGCTCGACAGCTTTGAGTTCGTGCTGCTGGTGCTGTGCGTCAGTGGTGTTTATTTTTATGTGCCCAATGCCCGTGTGCGCTGGCGTCATGCCCTCACGGCGGGTCTGATGGCGGCCTTGGGCATCGAGCTGGGCAAGAAAGTGCTGACTGCCTACCTGGCCAGCATGCCAGCCTATTCGGCCATCTACGGCGCTTTTGCCGCAGTGCCGATTTTGCTGGTCTGGGTGTATGTGGCCTGGGTGATCGTGCTGCTTGGTGCGGTGGTCGCATCCAGCCTGCCCGAGCTGGGACGGCACCATCTGCGCCGACCCTCGGGTGCAGGCTGGCAGTTTCGCTTGTCCTTGGAGGTGCTCGCGCTGCTCCAGTCGGTGCGTCTGCAGACCGAGCGTGGTCTGAGTCAGACGGCGCTCGCGCAGCGCATGCGGGTGCAGCCCAGTGAGCTGGACCCGGTGCTTCGGGCCCTGGTGGCACTGGACTGGGTGGGCGCCTTGCAGGAAGAGGGTGGTGCCGACCCCCGCATGGTGCTGCTGGTTGAGCCTGCACAGACCCTGCTGGTCCCCCTGGCCGAACGCTGGCTCCTGCGCCACGCCGAAAGCAGCGACGCCTTCTGGAGCGTGACCCGCATGGACCAGCTACAGCTGGCCGATGTGCTGCCCGAGGCCTGAAGCTGCTCAGAACGGGATCTTGCCCGTCCAGAGGTCCTTGTACATAACCCAGTCGCCCATAAAGCTGTAGATCGGGCGCTTGAAACTGGCAGGTTTGTTCTTTTCGAACACGAAGTGCCCGACCCAGGCGCAGCCATAGCCGCACAGCAGGCCATACAGCAGGTAATGCGGCTTGCCGGTGACGAGCAGCATGGTCAGGCAGACCAGTGCCAGGCTGCTGCCCAGAAAGTGCAGGCGGCGGCAGGTGCGGTGGCTGTGTTCGCTCAGGTAGAAGGGATAGAACTCGGCAAAGCTGGCGTGGCGTGTTGCGACAGGCTGGTCCATGCATATTCCTTTCCGGGTGAGTTCAATGAGCGAAGCAGATCAGACCTTCAGGAAGTCCTTGAGGGCTTGCAGCACCCCATCCGGATCCTCGGTCATCAGCGAGTGCCCGGCCGGCAGCTTGACCACTTTGGCGTTTGTGGCCTTGCTCACCAGACTTTGGGCAGCTTTGGGCGGCGTCATCTGGTCGGCCTGGCCCAGCACGAACAGAGTGGGACATTGCACTTTTTCCATGGCCGCTTCGCCGTTGGCATAGCTGTCGCAAGCCTTGAAGCCGGTGAAAAACACGTTCACCTTGGGGTTGCTGGCCAGCACGCGGCGCATCAGGGCGCGGCTGCCGCCATACAGCCAGGTGCCGGGGCCCAGCGCCGAGGGCGGTGGCGCCAGCGTGGAGTGCGAAAAGGTGTTGACCATGTCGATGGCTTTCATGGGCGCGGACACCGATGATTCGAGCAGGGCGGGCGACACGCGCATCGGGAAGGCCGTGCCGACCATCACCAGATGGCTCACGCGAGAGGGTGCGCGCGCGGCGGTTTCCAGCGCAATCAGCGAGCCGAAGCTGTGGCCAATCAGCGCTGCCTGCTGCACGCCCGCCGCATCCAGCAGGGCCAGGATGGCTTCGCTGGCTTTTTCCACGCTGGCCGGCGGCTCGCCACTGCTCTTGCAGTGGCCGGGCAGGTCAACGGCCAGCACGTTCCAGCCGTGGTGGGCGAGGTAGCGGCTTTGCAGAATCCAGACGCTGTGGTCGTTGAGCACGCCGTGGATAAAGACCGCGGTGGGTTTGGCCGCGTCAAAGTCCTTGCCGCCGGTGTAGGCGTAAATGTTGCCGATCTTCATGCCGCTTTCTCCGCCGCCTTTTCAGCTGATTTCAAGGCCTTCTTCAGATCGTCGATCAGATCCGCCGGGTCTTCCAGGCCAATCGACAGGCGGATCGTGCCGGGGCCAATGCCCGCTTGCGCCAGCGCTTCGTCGCTCATGCGGAAATGCGTGGTGCTGGCCGGGTGGATCACCAGGCTGCGGGCGTCGCCCACATTGGCCAGGTGGCTGAAGACTTTGAGCGCCTCGATGAAGGCCTTGCCCTGGGTGCGACTGCCGGCAAGGTCGAAGCTGAACACCGAGCCTGCGCCACGCGGCAGCAGCTTTTGCGCCAGCTTGTGGCTGGG
>CAXRGK010000286.1:0-2673 GCA_964230145.1 Burkholderiaceae bacterium
GTTTCGCCAAGGCGAAGCCGGGACCTGACCCCGATGATTTTTTGACCCCGATTTCTCTCGGCTCCATCGACCTGCCTCACACGAAAGCCAGACCATGTCCGTGTTCACCGACGACCAGATCGAGCAGCTCGCGCGCGAACTCCACCAATCCGAAAAAACGCGTGTGCAGATCGAGCACTTTTCCAAACGCTTTCCGGGCATGACGATCGAGGATGGCTACCGCATCAACCGTGCCTGGGTGCAGATCAAGCTTGCCGAGGGACGATCAACGATCGGGCACAAAATCGGTCTGACCAGCCGTGCCATGCAGGTGTCCAGCCAGATCGACGAACCCGACTACGGCACCCTGCTGGATGACATGCTCTACACCTGCACCCCTGGTCAAGTGCTCGACATTCCCTTCACTCATTTCATCGCCCCGCGTGTCGAGGTCGAGCTGGCCTTCATCCTCAAAAAAGAACTGCGCGGCCCCGACGTCACCGTGGAGCAGGTACTCGACGCCACCGACTACGTGACGCCAGCGATCGAGATCATCGACGCGCGCATCGAGCAGTTTGACCGCCACACCAAGGTGATGCGCAAGGTCTATGACACCATCAGCGACAACGCGGCCAATGCGGGCATCGTGCTCGGTGCCAAACGTGTGGACCCGCTGACCACCGATCTGCCCTGGTGTGGCGCCATCCTGCGCCAGAATGGTGTGGTGGAAGAAACCGGCCTGGCCGCAGGCGTGCAGGGTCACCCGGCGGTGGGCATCGCCTGGCTGGCCAACAAGCTCGCCCCCTGGGGCGAACACCTGCAGCCTGGCGAAATCGTGCTGGCGGGTTCCTTCACCAAACCCGCGCCCGCCAAGGTGGGCGATGTGTTCGACGCGGACTACGGTCCGCTTGGCCAATTGCAATTCCGTTTCGTCTGACCCTTGTTTTTGTCGGAGCGAGCCCCTGCCCGCGCAGCCTTCGGCCGCAGGGGTGGCCTCCTGCAGAGAAATGCCATTGCTCTCCACCTTTAAAGGATCACAAATGCAAACCCCCGTCAACCTCTTCAAGCAAGCCCTCAAGAACAAACACCCGCAGATCGGACTCTGGATGGGTTTCGCCAGCGACTACACCGCCGAAATCTGCGCATTGGCAGGGTTCGACTGGCTGGTCATCGACGGCGAACACTCGCCCAATGACCTGAATCGCATCCTCGGCCAACTCAAAACTCTGGCGGCCTACCCGGGCAGCCACGCGGTGGCCCGCGTGCCCGTGGGCGAAACAGCGCTGATCAAGCAGTACTTGGACTTGGGCGCACAGAACATCCTGGTGCCCATGGTCGATACCCCCGAGCAGGCAGCGCAACTGGTGCGTGCCATGCGCTACCCGCAAAACGACGGCCAGGGTGGTGTACGCGGCATGGCCGGTGCGCGCGCATCGCGGTGGGGCCATTACGCCGACTACTTCAAGCGCGCCAACGAAGAGGTCTGCCTGCTGGTGCAGGTCGAGTCGATGGAAGCGCTCAGGAATCTGGATGCCATTGCGGCCACCCCCGGTGTGGACGGGGTATTCATTGGTCCGGCCGATCTGTCTGCCTCCATGGGGCATGTGGGCAATGCCGCACACCCCGAGGTACAGGCGGCCATCGAGGACGCCATCGCGCGCATCCTGAAGGCTGGCAAGGCACCCGGCATCCTGACCCCGGACGAAACACTGGCCCGGCACTACCTGTCGTTGGGCGCGGTCTTCGTCGCCGTGGGCCTGGACACGCAGATTCTCGTGCGCGAGACCACCGCGCTGGCATCGCGCTTCAAGGCCCAGCCGAGCGCGGTCACGCCCGCCAAAGGCAGCACCTACTGAAAACAACAGGGTTCTGACCTGAATCAATCCGACCCCATGCAGGAAGCCGCCCCTGCGGCCGCAGACTCAGCATCCTCACGTTCGTTCGCGCGCAGGGGCGCGCTCCTACAACAGACCGGAGACAACGCATGTTCCCCACTCCCCCCGCCATCGTGCCCTCGTTGCAGGCGCGCGTGCATCCCGACGAATGGCAGGTCCGGCTGCAGCTGGCAGCGTGTTACCGCGTTTTTGCCATGCTCGGCTGGACCGAGATGATCTACAACCACATCACCATCCGCCTGCCCGACAGCGTGACCGGCGGTGACAAGCAGTTCCTGATCAACCCCTTCGGCCTGCACTACACCGAGGTCACCGCCAGCAACCTGGTCAAGATCAACCTGGCCGGCGACAAGCTCGACGACTCGCCCTATCCGGTCAACCCCGCTGGCTACGTGCTGCACAGCACCATCCACGGCGGCATCGAAGGCGCACACTGCGTGATGCACACCCACACCACGGCCGGTGTGGCGGTGGCCAGCCTCGAAGGCGGGCTGTCGCAAAGCAACTTCTATTCGGCCCAGCTGCACGACATGGTGGCCTACCACGACTTCGAGGGCATCACGGTGCATGCCGAAGAAGGCCCGCGCGTGCTCAAGAGCATCGGCAACAAGCCTGCCGTGATCCTGCGCAACCACGGCCTGCTGTCCTGGGGACAAACACTGCCGCAGACCTTTGCGATTTTGTGGACGCTGCAGCGCGCCTGCGAAATCCAGCTGGCCACGCAAAGCATGGGGGCCCCCATCCCGGTGCCCACTGACATCGCCGCCAAATGCACGCGGGACGCCCTGCAGTTCAATCC
>CAXRGK010000287.1:0-8440 GCA_964230145.1 Burkholderiaceae bacterium
GCTGCATCCACAGCGGCTTCTTCCACCGCTTTGTCTGCACCGTGCATTCCCCCGTGGGCCTGAACCCCGAGGCCTATGGCGTGCAGTTGGTCCCGCTGCCGCCGGTCAGCTTTGCCAAGAACGACATCGGGTTCATCGACCCCACGCCCATGCCCAAGGGCGTGGACCACGACATTCTGGGCAGAGGCCTCAAGAAGGCCATCTACAACTTCATGCACGGCGTGGGACTGGAACAGGATGTGCGTGAATGGTTCGAACTGCCGCGTGGCGTCTGTCCGAAACCGACAGTCAAGCGTGACCGGATCGCTCGGGCTCTGGCGAGCTGACGCTCACCAGGCAATCGTCTGCCCGCGGTAATCCAGAAACACCGCCCGACCGGTGGCGGGGGCGGCGTCGAGGGCCTGCAGCAAGCCCTGCACGGAAACTTCGGGGGGCAGCGCGTCGTCACCCACAAATGGCCGGCTCAGCGCAGAACGTACCGTACCGGGCTGAAGTGCAGCCACCACCGCCAGCGGGCGCTGTCGGCTGATTTCAATCGCCGCCGTCTGCAGCAGCTGGTTGAGCGCCGCCTTGGCCGCTCGGTAACCGTACCAGCCGCCCTTGTGGTTGTCCTCAATGCTGCCCACGCGCGCCGAGAGCTTGGCCCAGATCACGCGCTCGCCACGGGCCAGCAACGGGCTCAGGTGGCGCAGCAGCAGGGCTGGCCCCACGGCATTGACCTGCAGGCTGCGCAGCAGGCGCTGGGCATCGAGTTCCTGCAAGCGTTTTTCTGGCCCCTGGCCGTCGATGGTGAGCGCGCCCGTGGCGTCCACCACCAAGTGCAGAGGGCCTTGCACCTGCGCGGCCAGTGCCGCCAGGCTGGCTTCATCGCCCAGATCCCAATCGATGGGGTCACCTCGCCGGACGGCTTGCACATCGCTGCAGCGCGGGTCGGAGCGCAAGGCCTGCACAAAGGCCTGGCCAATGCCGCCGCTGGCACCGACCACCAGCGCACGGTAGCCCTCAGGCAGGCTGTGCAGGGTGGTCTTCATCGCCGTCCCGCTGCGTCGTACACGCAACGAAAGCCGATGTACACCGCATAAAAATCGGCCGGTTTCCAGGCCTCTACATCGGCTTTCATCTGGTAGGCCGGGTACCACCAGGAGCCTCCCAGGGTCTGGCGCTCGCTGCCGCGCGCATCAAGAGCCCATTCCCAGACATTGGCGCCCATGTCGTGCAGACCGTTCACGCCTGCCCGGGTCTGGGTGACGGGAGCCGCACGCGGCCAGGGGTCAGGGTCGCTGGTGTTGGCGCCATGCGGACTCTCGCCCGTGGTCCAGGGGTAGGTCTTGCCCCGCACCCATGGCGCATGAGGTGCAGCGCGCAGCTCGGTAAAGCCTGCGCGGCGCCATTCGGCGGCCGTGGGCAAGCGACCGCCGGCCCACTGGCAATAGGCCGACGCTTCGGCGTGGCTCAGGTGCACCGCGGGCAGCTCGGGGGCTGCCGGCACCCCGTCGGGCTGGCGCCAGGTCCAGCCCGGGCGCCTCTGCCAGCCACCCACGTATTCAAAACCGCCGCCCTCCAGTTCCGCGCGGGTGCGCACACCACTGGCCTGCACGTAACGCGCAAACTGACCGATCGTCACTTCGGTGCGGTCGATCTGCAGGCCGCCCAGGTCATCCAGCACCACCCGCTCGCCGATCTGCGCCTGCGCGCCAGCGGCGAACAACACCCATGCCGAGACCACCCCTGCGACACGAACATTCATGCGGATGCCTCGGTGTCTGACCACCAGCGTTGAACCATACGCTGCAGGCGGGGCCGCAGCGGCAAAAAGGCGCGGTAGAGCAGCTCGAGCAGCCACGACATGGGAGGCAGAACGAACAACCAGCCCGCCACCCGCCAGCCGGGCAAGGACCGCCACAGGCGCGCAAACGCCGCGCCACCGCTGAACAAACGTCCCTGTGTATCGCGCACATGAAAGCGGCGCATGGCCGCCTCGCAAGACAGGTCTGGCCCCAGGGACGCACCGGCGCTCACATCGAGCCACTGCAAGCGCTCGGCACCACGCAGGCGGCGGTAGAGCGCGATCTCGCGGCGGCACAGCGGGCAGCTGCCGTCGTAGTAGATGGTCAGTACGGGGGCGTTCATGGGCTCAGGCATCGGGCGCCATCATGCCGCGCGCGAGCAACCGGCCCTGCCGGTCGATCAGAAACCCCTCGCCCATGGCGGGATACGTGTCGGTCAACGCGGTCATGATGACCTGGTGGGTGACCCAGACCTCCAGCGCACCCGCAGGCAGTCGGGTCAGACGCGCTCGCAGTTCACCCAACTGCCGCTCGGCTTGTCCCTGACCGGCAAAGGTGGAGTTGAGCGCGGGCCAGGGTTCGACACGTCCCAGCGCCAGACGTGCCGTGTCCAGGCAACGACACCATTGGCTGCTGAGCACGCTTTGCGGGTGCAGGCCATGCCGCTCAAACCATGTGCCCATGGCCCGGGCCTGGGCACGTCCGGCATCTGAGAGGTTGCGCTGGGTCTGGCATTGCCCGAGCGTGAAACCGGGCGGATCACCCAGCCCTGGCTCGGTGCTGGCATGGCGGATCAGCAGCACGCCGCCACGTCGGGCCTGCCCGACCAAGGCCGTGGTGGCCTGAGCACCCAGCGTCCAGACAGCGCTGGCGGTCACGGTGGCGATGAGGGCGGCGCGGCGCTGCATGTCGGGCCTCACTGAAGACTGAAGGCGTCCATCGAAATCGACCGAAACTGCACATCCCGCGTGATGTACTGCGGCCGAGGGCTGTCCGCTTGTCCCCAGAGCGCCGCCCCGAGCGCAAAGTAGATCGTCAGGAAATGCTCGTCGGTCGGGTGTGCCCGCGCGGCATGGGGTGCCCGGTTGCGGTAGTCCATCATGGCAGGCAAGTCGCCAGACATCAGTGTGTCGTGCACCCAGCCGCAAAACGATGTCACATAAGGCTCGGTCGGCCCGTCTTCGCGCCGCAGCTCGTGCAGGTTGTGCGTCATGCTGCCCGAGCCGACCAGCAAAATGCCCTGCTCGCGCAGCGGTGCCAACGCCTGACCCACGGCATACACCTCGTCAGGCCCCACATCAGCGGGCAGTGCAACTTGCACCACCGGCACGCTGGCTTCAGGGTAAAGGTGCATGAGCGGCACCCAGCAGCCGTGGTCGAACGGGCGCTCGGGGTCCGTGCCAGCCGGCAGATCGGCGGCTCGCAGCAGGTTCAGCACCTGCTCGGCCAGCCCTGGCGAGCCGGGGGCCGGGTATTCCAATGCATACAAAGCCGGCGGAAAACCGCCAAAGTCGTGCCATGTTTCAGGCCGCGGCGCGGCCATGACGCCAATGCCGCGTGTCATCCAGTGTGGCGACATCAGCACGATGCCCTTGAGCTGCTGCGCAGGAGCGTGTGCGCGAGCCCAGGCACCGAGTGCCGGCCCGGCCTGCCCCGGCTGCACCGCAAACATGGGCGAGCCGTGCGAGACAAACAGCACCGGCAGCGGCGCCTGGCTCATGCATTGGCCTCCTCGGCCAGCTTGGCCGCGATCTGGCGCAGGCTCTGCTCGAACACCTCGACCGGCTGGCCGCCCGAGATCAGGTACTGGTCGTTGATGATGACGGCGGGCACCGAATGGATGCCCGAACGCTGGTACAGCTGCTCCACCGCCCGGACCTTGTCGGCGTAGGCACCCGATTCGAGCACGTCGCGCGCCGCTGTCACATTCAGGCCGACCTCGGCCACCGCGGCCAGCAGCACCTCAGGGTCTTCGATCCGCTCGGCCCGCCCCTGGTAGGCGGCCAGCAAGGCTTTCTTGAGCTGGCGCTGCGCCCCCTCACCCTGCCCCTGCGCCCAGGCCAGCAAGCGGTGTGCATCAAATGTGTTGTAAACCCGGCCACGCCCCCCGGGCGCAAACGCAAAGCCGACCTCGGCGCCACGGGCACTGATCGTCTCCCGGATTTGCGCCTGCTGCTCGGCGGTGGAGCCGTATTTCTGGGTCAGGTGCTCGCCCAGATCCTGGCCGCCAGGGGCCATGTCGGGGTTCAGCTCGAAAGGCTGGAAATGGATCTCGGCTTGCAATTCGCCCTGCAGGCGGTCGAGCGCCTTTTCCAGGGAAAACAGGCCCACAGCGCACCAGGGGCAGGCAATGTCGGAAACGAAATCGATCTTGAGCGTGGGGGTCATGGGGTCCGTCCGGTGAGTTGGAAGTCTGGATCTTGCCCCAAATCCGGGACAATCATGGTTCTGCACCACGATAACCCCCTGCACCCATGAAGATCCTCACCCTCAACGGCATCAACCTCAACATGTTCGGCAAGCGCGACCCGGCGCAGTACGGCACCGTCACCCTGGCTGAAATCGATGCGCAGCTGATCGCCCTGGGCAAGGAGCTTGGCGTCGAAGTCGAGTGCTTCCAGACCAACATCGAGGGCGAAATGGCCGAACGCATCCACCGCGCCCACAGCGACGGCACCGCCGCCGTGCTGATCAACGCCGGCGCCTGGACGCATTACAGCTACGGCATCCGTGACGCGCTGGCCATCCTCAAGTGTCCCATCATTGAAGTGCACATGTCCAACATCCACGCGCGCGAAGAGTTCCGCCACCACTCGGTGATCGGGCCGATCGCCAAGGGCCAGATCGCCGGTTTCGGCGTGGACAGCTACCTGCTGGGCCTGCGCGCTGCGGTGTCGGCGGTCAAGGGCTGATCACCACAGGGCAGTTCAGAGCGGGGCCACCGAGGCGCCCTGGATGCCATGCCGGGCCAGTGCCTCGTCCACAAAACCGCTGGCCTTCATCTCCTGCACAAATGCCGCCAGTGCCTGGGCGGCTTCTGCGCCTCGCGACTGGGGCAAGCCCATGGCCTGCTGAATCAGCATGAAACGGCCAGGCAGCATGCGGTGGCCGGGGAAACGGGCCAGATCGGCCTGCAGCTGCTGCTTCACGCCAGCGGCCACTTCCAGCTTCTGTTCGACAAACACCTCCACCACCGCCGGCGATGAAGGCGCACGCACGATCTCGGCGGCCTGGAGCGTCCGGCTCAGGAACAGGTCATAGGCACTGCCCTTACCCACCGTGACCCGCACGCCCGGGCGGTCCACCTCTTCGTTGGCCTGGATGGCCGAAGCCTCGGGAACCATGTAACTGCCTTCAATCAGCACATAAGGTGGGGTAAACGCAATGCCTTCACCGCGCAAGGGGTCGATTGCGAAGAAACCGATGTCTGCCTGCTCGCCACGCACGGCTTCAACGGATTGGTTGGCCGTATCGAACACCACCAGTTGCACCTCCACCCCCAGTCGATCGCCCAGCGCTCGCGCCAGATCAATGGACACGCCAAACGGTTCACCGCTCGAGCCATGGCGCCCGGCCAGGATCGGGTTGCCCAGATTGATCGATGCCCGCAGTTTTCCGCTGGGGGCAAAGGCTTGTCGGAGGCTGGCAGAGAAGGTCATGGTCGAAATCGAAGTTCAGTTGGGCAAGGCACCGGGATGTCCCGGCAAAGATGCGAATTTGCCATGCCCGGCTGACACCTTCCCAACCGCGAAGAGCGTTCAGCCAGTGCGTGACACACCACCCAGCTGAGCCAGCAAAGCGGCATTGAATGCATCGGCAGCTTCGTACTGCACCCAATGCCCTGCACCCGGCACCGTATGCCATTGTCCCCAGTGGGGCGCCCAGCGCGGCAGGGCCTCCTGCACCAGGGCCAGTCGCTGGTGGTACAAGGCATCGTGTTCGCCATAAATGGCACTCACCCTGGCACGGATGCGTGGCAGGGCCTCGGCCACGATGGGCGTGGACGACAGCCGCCGGCGCGGCATCCGGTCCCGTGTCACGTTGGCCGCATGCAGAGACAGGGCCAGGGCGTCCAGGCTTTGCGGGTGTTCGAACATCAGGGCCATCAGGTTGTGGCGGTGCACCTCGTTTTGCTGCTCCGGCGTTGGCAGGTGGCGCCAGCCCTTGAGCGGTGTGCGCTGAGGTGAGGAAAGACCCAGGCCGGGGGCGCCCACCAGGATCAGGGCTTGGGCATCCTCGGGGTACTGCGCCAGCCACAAGGCGGCGGTCATGCCGCCAAACGAGAACCCCACGATCTGTACAGGCCCTTGCGGGGCCAACTGCTGCAGCCCGGCATGCAGGTGCTCAGGCAATGGCGGCACATCGGTGCAGCCCGGCGGCAGGTCAGAATCGCCAAAACCCGGCAAATCGGGCACCAGCACGCGCCAGCACGCATCCCGCAGTGGTGCGATGTTGCGCACCCAATGGGTCCAGCTGCCACTGCCACCGTGCAGCAAAACCACCGCTGGGCCGTCCGACGCCCCCCACACATGCCAGACCGTGCGGACGCCCTCGTGCAGGGTTTCGATGCGATGGCCTCCCGCCAAGGCAGCGGCCAGTGCGACAGGCAGAAAGTCAGGCAATGAGGCAGGATGGATGTTCATGCGCGCTGTGCAGGAGGATGGTGGTGGCGCCAGACTTTCCAGGTGGCCCCCACAGCCAGCAGGCTGGTCAGCATGGAAACCCAGAACACCGAGGCCAAGCCCCAGCGCTCACTGATGACGCCGCCCAGCAGGCCACCGATCACGCCCGGAAAGCCGTAGGCGATGACGGTGTAGAGGGCCTGACCGCGTCCACGCAGCCGGGCAGGAAAATGGTGCGACACCATGGCCACACAGGCCGTGTGGTGGGCGGCAAAGGTCAAGGCGTGCAGACATTGGGCCAACACCAGCACCAGCAGCACGTCGGCCCAGGCGGCCGTCAGGGCCATGCGCAGCACCATGGCGGCCGAACACAGCAGCATCCAGCCACTGAGCGGCAAATGGTGCAGCCAGCGCGACTGCCAGAAAAACCAGGCAATCTCGACCACGACCGACACCGCCCACATCACACCAATCCAGGTTTTGCTGTACCCCAGCGCATCCAGGTACAGCGAAAAAAACACATAAATGCCGATGTGCGAGAGCACATGAAAAAACGCACTGGCAAAGAACCAGCGCACCGCAGGCTGGCGCAGTACATCCGACACCGGCAAAGCCGCATGCCCTGCATGGGCTGCTTCCTTGAGGTCGGGCAGCCAGAAAGCGCTGAGCAACACGGCCAGCAGACTCAGCACCGTCATGGTCGGGAACTGCTGCATGCCAAAAGCTTCGAACCAGGCCCCGGCCACGAACACCGTGACCAGAAACCCGATGGAGCCCCAAAGACGCACGCGCCCGTAGCGCTTGGCATCAAACTGGCCGCCCTGGCTCACCAGATGCGACATGGCCGCTTCGCTCATCGGCATCATGGCGCTGGTGTGGGTGAACATGACCAGCAACACCACACCCAGCCACAAGGGCGAAAGCGTCAGCCACAAGAGGCAGGCCGAAGCCAGTGCGACTGCCGCACCCAGGCGCATCAGCCGCACACGTTCGCCACTGTGGTCGCTGATCCAGCCCCAGATGTAGGGTGCAAACAGCCGCGTGGCCGCCTGTACCGAAGTCAGCACGCTGATGGCCACCAACCCCAGCCCCAGATCCTTGAGCCACAGAGGCAAGTAAGGATTGAAAAAACCGATGTGCGCGAAATAACTGGCCGACAGGGCGGCGAAGGGAAAAAGTGCGCGGCGTTCAGGCATGGGATGTGAACCAGCCAGCGTTGTAGGAGGCCGCCCCTGCGGCCGAAGCATTCGCGCGCAGGGGCGCGCTCCTACAAAGACTGGACATCAAGGCTTGCTTGCCGCGATCGGGGGCAGATCGTGCTGCACGTCACCGCACTGGGCGCGGTGCAGCAGGGCGTGGTCCATCAGCACCAGCGCCAGCATCGCTTCGGCGATCGGTGTGGCGCGGATGCCCACGCAGGGGTCGTGCCGGCCCTTGGTGATGACTTCGGTGGTGTGACCTTCCGAGTCGATGGTTTCGCGCGGGATCAGGATCGAGCTGGTCGGCTTGACGGCGATCGACACCTCGATGTCCTGCCCGCTGCTGATGCCACCCAGAATGCCGCCCGCGTTGTTGCCCACAAAGCCCTCGGGCGTGAGCGAATCACCGGCGGTGCTGCCCTTTTGCGTGACGCAGGCAAAGCCGGCGCCAATCTCCACGCCCTTGACGGCGTTGATGCCCATCATGGCGTAAGCGATGTCGGCGTCGAGCTTGTCGAACAGCGGCTGGCCCAGGCCCACCGGCACGCCCCGCGCCACCACGCGCAGGCGCGCACCGCACGAATCACCCGATTTGCGCAGCGCGTTCATGTAGTCTTCGAGCGCCGATACATCGGCCACCGGGGCAAAAAACGGGTTGTTCGGGACATGGTCCCAGCTCTCGAAACCAATTGGCACCTCGCCGATCTGCGTCATGCAGCCGACAAAGGTGGTGCCAAACTTCTCTTTCAGCCACTTTTTGGCCACGGCGCCTGCGGCCACGGTGGGCGCCGTCAGGCGGGCCGAAGAACGGCCACCACCACGCGGGTCGCGG
>CAXRGK010000288.1:0-9756 GCA_964230145.1 Burkholderiaceae bacterium
CATGGGTGGCCTGTCCGGAGGGAATCGAACCCCCGACCCACAGCTTAGAAGGCTGTTGCTCTATCCAACTGAGCTACGGACAGATCAGAGAGACACCACAGAGACAAGAAAGGCCCGTTCAGGGCCTTTTTGCTTGTGGAAATGGTCGGAGCGGCGGGCTTCGAACTCGCGACCCTCTGCTCCCAAAGCAGATGCGCTACCAGGCTGCGCTACGCTCCGACTGCTCGAGATTCTACCCGTGAAAGCGCGGCGATCCAGCCGGGCTCAGCGTTTTTCGTGCTGTATGTTGCCAAACAGAACCTGTCGGGCCTTGTCATCGGTCAGCGGTTTGCGTGCCTCGGCCAGCACCTGCACGGCCTTTTGCACAGCAGGGCGGGCGGCGATTTTGTCGAACCAGGTCTTGAGGTGCGGGTAGTCGGCCCAGTCGATGCCCTGGTTCTGCCAGCTGCGCAGCCATGGAAAGATGGCCATGTCGGCGATCGAGTAGCTCTTGCCGCCGATCCAGGGGCTGCTTTGCAGTCGCTTGTCCATCACGCCGTACAGGCGTTTGGCCTCGTTGGTGTAGCGGTTGATGCCGTACTCGATCTTTTCAGGCGCATAGATGCGGAAGTGGTGCGCCTGGCCCAGCATCGGACCGACGCCGCCCATCTGGAACATCAGCCACTGCAGCACCTCGTACTTGGCCCGGTCGGATTTGGGCATGAATTGGCCGGTTTTGGCCGCCAGGTAAACCAGGATGGCGCCGGACTCGAAAAGGGAGATGGGTTTGCCGTCAGGCCCCTCGCTGTCCACCAGGGCCGGGATCTTGTTGTTGGGGCTGATCTTGAGGAAGTCGGGCTGGAACTGGTCGCCTGCGCCGATGTTGATCGGATGCACGCGGTAGGGCAGTTTGCACTCCTCGAGCATGATGTGGATCTTGTGGCCGTTGGGGGTGGGCCAAGTGTAGAGGTCGATCATTCAGAACTCCTGCGGTTGTGGGGCGATCATCGCAAAAATGGCCTGCCCACAGGGTCTTGTGGGCAGGCCATTTTGCTGTGGGTCAGATCAGATCAGCTGCCGCGGGTGATGGGCATGTCCACCTCGCCCGGAAGGGTCATGTGGCGGGCGTATTCCAGCTTGGCCAGCGAGTTGCGGTGCACTTCATCCGGGCCGTCAGCCAGGCGCAGCGTGCGCTGGTGGGCATACGCATAGGCCAGCGGGAAGTCCTGCGACACGCCACCGCCGCCATGCGCCTGGATCGCCCAGTCGATGATCTGGCAGGCCATGTTGGGCGCCACGATCTTGATCATGGCGATCTCGGCCTTGGCCACCTTGTTGCCCACCGTGTCCATCATGTAGGCGGCCTTGAGGGTCAGCAGTCGGGCCTGCTCGATCATGCAGCGCGCTTCGGCCACGCGTTCCTGCCAGACGGACTGGCGGGCCACTTCGCGGCCAAAGGCCACGCGGGAATTCAGGCGTTTGCACATCAACTCCAGCGCACGCTCTGCGGCGCCAATCGAGCGCATGCAGTGGTGGATGCGGCCCGGGCCGAGCCGGCCCTGCGCGATCTCGAAGCCGCGGCCTTCACCCAGCAGCATGTTGCCGACGGGCACACGCACGTTTTCGAGCAGCACTTCCATGTGGCCGTGAGGGGCGTCGTCGTAGCCAAACACGCTCAGCGCACGCAGCACCTTGATACCCGGGGTGTTGGCCGGCACGACGATCATCGATTGCTGTGAATGGCGCGGTGCATCCGGATTGGTCTTGCCCATGACGATGTAGACGGCACAGCGTGGATCGCCGGCGCCGGAAGACCACCACTTGCGGCCATTGAGCACGTATTCATCGCCTTCGCGGCGGATCTCGCACTCGATGTTGGTGGCATCCGAAGAGGCGACGGCAGGCTCGGTCATCAGGAAGGCCGAGCGGATCTCGCCTTTGAGCAGAGGCTCCATCCAGCGGTCCTTGATTTCCTCACTGGCGTAGCGCTCCAGTGTTTCCATGTTGCCGGTGTCGGGGGCCGAGCAGTTGAAGATTTCTGCGGCGAAAGGAACGCGGCCCATGATCTCGCACAAAGGTGCGTATTCGAGGTTGGTCAGACCTTCGGGTGCGCGCTTGGACTTGGGCAGAAAGAGGTTCCACAGACCGGCCTTGCGCGCCAGGGGCTTGAGTTCTTCCACGATCTTGGTGGGCAGCCAGGCGTTGCCCTTGGCCCGGTTCTCGGCGATCTCGTCAAAGAAGCGCTGTTCGTTGGGGTAGATGTGTTCATCCATGAAGGCCAGCAGGCGGGCCTGCATGTCCTTGACCTTGGGGGTGTATTCAAAATCCATGGTCTTCTCTCCTTGGTTGGTAATCAGTGTTTCTGGGCAAATTGCCAGGCCAGTTCGGCCATGGGGCGAGCCCCAGCACCTGAGGTGCGGGCCTGTTCGCTTGACGCCGTACCGTCTTCCACGCGCTTGGCAATGCCTTGCAAGATGGCTGCGATGCGGAACATGTTGTAGGCCAGGTAGAAATTCCAGTCCTTGGCCAGCGTTTGCGGGGTGGTGAAACCGGTGCGCTCGCAATAGCGGCGGATGTATTCCTGCTCGGTAGGGATGCCCAGCGCAGTCAGGTCCAGGCCGCCAATGCCGCGGAAGGTACCCGGCTTGATGTGCCAGGCCATGCAGTGGTAGCTGAAGTCGGCCAGCGGGTGACCCAGCGTGGACAGTTCCCAGTCGAGTACGGCCAGCACACGCGGCTCGGCAGGGTGGAACATCAGGTTGTCCAGGCGGTAGTCACCGTGCACGATGCTCACCAGCGATTCGTCTTTCGCGCTGTCGGGGATGTTTTTGGGCAGCCAGTCCATCAGCTGATCCATCTCGGGGATGGGCTGGGTGATGGAGGCCACGTATTGCTTGCTCCAGCGGCTGACCTGGCGCTCGATGTAATTGCCGGGCTTGCCATAGCTGGCCAAACCGCGCTCGGCAAACTTCACCTTGTGCAGTGCAGCCATGACGCGGTTCATCTCGTCGTAGATCTCGCCGCGCTGGGCCGGGGTCATGCCCGGCAGGGACTGGTCCCAGAGCACGCGGCCCTGCACGAACTCCATGACATAGAACGCGCGGCCGATGACCGATTCGTCGTCGCAGAGCACATGCATTTTGGCCACCGGCACATCGGTGCCGGCCAGACCGCTCATGACGGCGAACTCGCGCTCGATGGCGTGGGCCGAGGGCAGCAGCTTGGCCACTGGGCCGGGTTTGGCACGCATCACGTACTGCTGCGTGGGCGTGATGAGCTTGTAGGTCGGGTTGGACTGGCCGCCCTTGAACATTTCCACGCTCAGGGGGCCAGCAAAGCCCGGCAGGTGCTGTGTCAGCCAGGCTTGCAGCGCCGGTACATCGAATGCGTGGGCACCCGAAACGGGGCGGGTCCCCACGAAATGTTCAAAACCACTCATGGGAACCTCGGGTGGCGGGCACTGGCCCGCCTGAAAAATGGATCAGTGATCCGAGTTGACGATGGCCAGCAAGCCGTCGCGGTCCAGCACAACCAGACCGCCCGGCTCGATGCGGATGACCTGCTCGCGCTCCATTTGCTTGAGTTCCTGGTTGACGCGTTGGCGCGAGGCGCCCAGCAGCTGGGCCAGTTCTTCCTGCGCCAGTTGCAGGCTGATGCGGATCGCCTTGGCGTCCGACAGGCTGGGCGTGCCGTAGCTGCGCACCAGGTGGTTGAGCTGCTTGGCCAGGCGTGCGCGCAAGGGCAGGGTGTTGAGGTCTTCCACCAGACCGTAAAGCTGGCGGATGCGGCGCGACTGCAGGCGCAGCAGCGCTTCGTAGAACTCCGAATGCTGCGACAGGATCTTGCGGAAGTCGGCGCGCGCCACGTTCAGGATGGTGGTGTCGCCATGCGCGTAGCAGTCGTGTGTGCGGCGCTCCCCATCGAAGATCGAGACGTCGCCAAACCAGATGCCCGGCTCCACATAGGTGAGCGTGATCTGCTTGCCCGACACCGAGGTCGAGCTCACGCGCACCGCGCCCTTGGCGCAGGCGATCCACACCTCGGGCGGGTCCCCGCGTGCAGCGATCATGTCGCCGTCCCGGTAGCGTTTGACGTAAGCGCATCGAAGAATGTCGTGCCGAAGCGAAGGTGAAAGTGAAGAAAACCAGCGACCGTTGTTGATCGCCTCTCGTTCTTCCATTGTCAGAATGGGTTCGTCCATGGTCTGTCTTTTCAGTGACTGGTTTGGCCGGTTTTGTCGCGGGCGGGACCGCCAGCGGGGTTTGTCAGTTTTTTGTTGGCCTTGTGTTGGTTGATTTTCAGATGTATTTGGGTTTTTCCTTGTTCAGGAACGCGGCGATGCCGATTCCGGCATTGGCGTGGTGCAGGTTCTTCACAAAATGGTCACGCTCGCGGGCCAGCTGTGCATTGAGCGTGCTGACATCGGCTTCGGCCAGAAGCTCCTTGACGCTGGACAGTGCATTGGGAGCGCGCTCGTTGAGCTGAGCAGCCCATTGCAGCGCCTGCTCCAATGCGTGACCGGGTTCAGTGAGCCGGTTGACAATGCCCATCTGGTGCAGCCGTTCGGCGCCGATGCGTTCGCCGCACATCAGCAGCTCGGTGGCCAGCTGGCGCGGCATCAGGCGCGACAGGCTCCAGCTGCCGCCGCCATCGGGCGACAGCGCGATCGAGCTGTAGGCCATCACGAACACGCTGTTGACGGCAGAGACGATCAGGTCGCAGGCCAGGGCCAGCGAGAAGCCGGCACCGGCGGCCGGACCTTCGACGGCTGCAATGACCGGCTTGGGAAAGGTGCGGATGGCTTCGATCCAGCTGTGCAGGCCTTCAATGCTCTGTGCCTGGAACTCGGGCGGTTTCTGGCGGTTGTTCTGCAGGCGCTGCAAATTGCCGCCCGCGCTGAAGACGCTGCCTTCACCGGTGAGGATGACCGAGCGGATGTCCGGGTTGGTCTCGGCCGCGTTCAGGGCCTCGACGCCTGCGGCATACATTTCCGGGCCCAGGGCATTGCGGTGCTCCGGGTTGGACAAGGTCAGGACCATGGTCTGACCTTCGCTGGTGCTGATCAATTGTGCGGCCATCTGAGTCTCCAAAAATGGTGGGAGCAACGCTTGGAGTTGTCCCGCCTGGTCATTCTTCTTCGTGCATCAGCGACAGGCCGATGGCGCCTCGGCGGCGCAGCCAGGGGCTGGGACGGTAGCGCGGGTCGCCATAGACGGTCTGCATGTTGAACAGGACCTCGAGAATGCTGTCTGGGCCGAAGCGGTTGCCCATGGCCAGCGGGCCCATGGGGTAGGCCAGGCCCAGCGTGACGGCAGTTTCCAGGTCCTGCGGCGTGCACACGCGCTGCTGGCACATGTCGGACGCAATGTTGACGATGGTGGCCACCACCCGTTGCGTGACAAAGCCGCCGCTGTCGCGGATGACCGAGACCGGTTTGTCGTCGCGCGCGAAGAGGGCGTGGGCGGCGTCGCGCATGTCGGCGCGGGTGGCCGGGTTGGTGGCGATCACGCGGCGCTTGGTGGCGCTGTCGGGCACCAGCATGTTGATGCCGACGGTGCGGGCCGGGTCGTGCCGGTCGACCACGGCCACGGTGGTCACGTCAAAGCCCAGCGGGGCCACGATGGTCAGCGCTTCGGGTGAAGGCGACTGACCCGTTTCGATCTTGGCACCCAGGTCCTTGAGCAGCTGCAGCAGCTCGGAGCGGCGCGCGGCGCGCGGCGACACCCAGACGGGCGGAATGTGCTCCACCACCGGTACGGGGGGCTCGGCGGGCACTTGCTGCACGCCGTCCACGTATTTGTAGAAGCCTTCGCCGACCTTCTTGCCGACCACGCCGCCGGCCAGGCGCTGGGCAGTGATCACGTTGGGGCGGTAGCGCGGCTCGTCGTAGTACTGGCGGTAAATCGATTCGATGACGTGGTGCGACACGTCCAGCGCCGTCAGATCAAACAGTTCAAACGGACCGAGCTTGAAGCCGACCTGGTCGCGCAGGATGCGGTCGATGGTGGCGAAGTCGGCAATGCCCTCGCCGACGATGCGCAGGGCTTCGGTGCCATAGCCACGACCCGCGTGGTTGACGATGAAGCCAGGGGTGTCCTGCGCCTGCACCGGGGTATGGCCCATCTGCCGGGCGTAGTCCGAGAGGCGCTGGCAAGCGGCTGCATCGGTTTTGAGGCCGGCGATCACCTCCACCACCTTCATCAGCGGCACGGGATTGAAGAAGTGGTAGCCCGCAAAGCGCTGAGGGTGCTGCATGCCGGCTGCGATGGCGGTCACCGAGAGCGACGAAGTGTTGGTCACCAGTACGGCGTCCTGGGCGACGACCTTTTCCAGGTCGGCAAATACGGCCTTTTTGATGTCGATCTTCTCGACGATGGCTTCCACCACCAGATCGCAGCCGCAGAGGTCCTGCAGGCTGGCGGCTTTATGCAGGCGGGTTTTGTGGCTGGCAACCGTTTCAGGGCTGAGCTTGCCCTTTTCCTGGAGTTTGTCCCAGGTTTGACCAATGGCTTCGCAAGCCTTCGCGCTGGCACCGCTCTGGGTGTCGAAAAGCCAGACTTGACTGCCGGCCTGGGCAGCGATCTGGGCGATGCCACGGCCCATGGCACCGGCACCGATGATGGCAACTTGGGAGAAAGCGAGTGTCATGACAGGGGGATCTCTGTTGTTCTGGCTGGATGGGGATAACGATTTGTAACTTGTCGCAAACTGACAATTATGGAGCTTGTTTCAGGGCTGAATGTGGAGTGGGTGTCGCTTGGCGCGCTTGTCCGCCCAAAGACTCAGAGTCAAAGCGCAGACCAGGACGGCGCATCCAGCCACGGGCAGACTTGTGAGCCCCAGCTGCTGGATCAGCACACCGCCGCTGCCCGCACCAATGGCCTGCCCGGCATACATGGCCGAGGTGTTCAGGGCAATCGATGCAGGTGCCAGCACAGGCGCCAACGCCACGAGCCGTGCCTGCTGGGACGAGTTGGACGCAAACACGCCTAGACCCCATGGCACGATGGCCAGCAGCATGGCAGCAAAGCCAGCGGTCAGACTGACCAACCCCATGCCCAGGGCGATGCTGCCCAGCGCCCAGGCCATGGCGCGCGGAGGACCGATGCGGTCAATCCAGCGGGAGACCATGGCATTGCCGGCAAAGCCGCACAGACCGTAGACCAGCAGCAAGGTACTCAGCGCTGTGGCACCAAGCCCGAATCGGTCCGCCACATAAGGGGCCATGTAGCTGAACAGCACGAACTGGCCTGCCGCCGACAAGACGGTGATGCCCAAGGTCAGCATCAGCGTGGACGACAGCAGGGTTTGACGCCAGGCGCTGGCGGACAGCGGTGGTGGCACGATGCCTTTGGGCATGCGCAGCTGCAGCCACAGGGCGGCCACCAGCGACAGCACGGCCATCAGGCCCATGGTCCAGCGCCAGCCGAAGGTGCCGCCAATCCATGCGCCCAACGGGGTGCCCAGTACTGAGGCCACCGACCAGCCGAGAAACACAAAAGTGATGCCGCGCCCACGCAGTTGTGCCGGTACCAGGAGACCGATGCAGGCCGCCGCCTGCGGCGTGAAGATGGCCGCCGACACCATGGCCAGGACGCGCGAGATGAGCAGACTGTCAAAACCTGGTGCCCATGCGGCCAGGGTGTGAAACAGCGCGAACCACAGCAGGCTGCCAACCAGCAGGCGCCGGCGATCCCAGCGTGCCACCAGCATGGCCAGCAAGGGCGCTCCCAGACTCACGAGGAGGGCTGCCGCCGAGATCAGCTGTCCGGCCGTGCTGATGGAGATGTCCAGGGCGCTGCGGATGTCGTTGAGCAGGCCGGCGACCACCATCACCCCCATGCCGATCACGACATTGCCGAACATCAGCGGCCACAAGACCGCTGGCAATCGCCGGTTGCTGGCTGTCGTAGCCATCAACGCCGGACCTGCAGTGCGCCCGGGTTGACGATGTTGGTAGGAGTGCCGCGAATGAAGTTCACCACATTGTCGAATGCAGCACCGAAATACAGTTCGTAGCTTTCTTTTTCGACATAGCCAATGTGCGGCGTGCAGATGCAGTTCTCCAGCCGCAACAAGGCGGTGCCTTGCAGGATCGGCTCGGATTCGAACACATCTACCGCGGCCAGACCTGGACGCCCTTTGTTCAGGGCGTGGGTCAGGGCGCTTGTATCGACCAGTTCGGCCCGTGAGGTATTGACGAACAGCGATGTGGGTTTCATGCGGGCCAGATCTTCGGCCCGGACGATGTGCTCGGTGCTCTCGCTCAGACGCAAATGCAGAGTCAACACATCCGATTGGGCAAAAAATGCCTCGCGGGATTCGGCGGCAAAATGACCGTCCTGAGTCGCTTTGGCTCGTGATTCGGCACTGCCCCAGACCATGACCTGCATGCCGAAGGCGCGTCCATAACCCGCGACCAGTTGACCAATGCGGCCATAGCCCCAGATGCCCAGCGTTTTGCCACGCAGGACGGTGCCCAGCCCGAAGTTGGGAGGCATGGATGCGGATTTGAGCCCCGACTGCTGCCAGGCGCCATGCTTGAGGTTGCCGATGTACTGCGGCAGGCGACGTGCAGCTGCCATGATGAGTGCCCAGGTCAGCTCTGCCGGTGCCACGGGCGAGCCAACGCCTTCAGCAACCGCAATGCCGCGCTCGGTGCAGGCGGCCAGATCAATGTGCTTGCCAACCCGCCCGGTTTGGGCGATCAGTTTGAGTCTGGGCAGTTTTTCCAGCAGCGCCCGGTTGAGCACGGTGCGCTCGCGGATCAGCACGATGATGTCGGCGTCCTTGAGCCGGACAGACAGCTGACCCAGGCCCTTGATTGTGTTGGTGTAGACCTTGGCAGGATAGGCTTCGAGCTTGGTGGCGCAGTCGAGTTTGCGCACCGCATCCTGGTAGTCGTCAAGGATCACAATGTTCATCCCTCCATTGTGCCTTGCCGAATGTGGCTGGCCCCGATGCACAAGGTGCAACGGGGACGGCCAAAGGTCAGTGGCGGGTGGTGTGGATTTGCTCGGCGGCTTCTCGTGCCACGAGACGATCGAGTTCGGCGCAGACGTCTGCCATGCGGCCGGAGATCACCAGGCGCCCCATTTCACCGGATGGACTGTGGCTGTCGCACACGCGCACCACGCGCAGAGGGGCAGGGCGGGGTGTGCAAATGGACGTGACGGGCCGAGGCGTGATGGCAGGACGGCTGGAGGGATGGACCATGCGCAAGGGGTGCGCTGAAAGTGGACGGGCAGTTGCCGGCTGTACCGCGTTCTTGCGTTGCAGTGCAGAAAATCCCTGAAACAGGCTGGACAGTGTGAGCAGTGCGATTCCCATGTGAAACCTTTCAAAAATGCATGGAGGTTGAACACAGGCAGGATTGCTGAAGAGGCCGTCTCACATCAGGGCTTGCACAACAGGGTGTTGGCAGGCGCCCGCCACCTGAGGTGGACGGCAGGGGATTACATGAGCAAGGTGTTGCGGATCAGACCGACAGCCAGGCCCTCGATGTCGAAAGGGTCTTCGGGTTGGACGACGATGGTCTGGTAGTCTGGGTTTTCGGGCAGCAATTCGATGTGGTCGGGCAGCTTGCGCAGGCGTTTGACAGTGACTTCATCGCCAAGGCGGGCGACCACGATCTGGCCGTTGCGTACGTTCTTGGTGGCTTTGACGGCCAGCAGGTCTCCGTCCATGATGCCGGCGTCGCGCATGGACATGCCGCGCACGCGCAGCAGATAGTCCGGCACCTCACTGAACAGGCTGCTTTCAAGGTGGTAGGTGCGG
>CAXRGK010000289.1:0-2863 GCA_964230145.1 Burkholderiaceae bacterium
GCATGGCCTCGCGGAAACTGGCCCACCGCATGGTTGGCTTCCTGCCAGCCCAGCGGGGCTTGCGCCCAGACAGCAGGCACCATGCCTGCCAACAATACGGCGCCCGCGGTCCGGGGACCCAGGGCACGCTTCAAAAGAGAATTCATGTCGATTTCCTGAAACAGACGATCACGGCATCCATCCGCCTGGGCGGCGAGCGGACGCACCGGTGGCGTGAAGTTCAGGAACGGGGGGGCGTGGTCAGCGGCGCAAACGGGTGGCCTGCCGGCGCCATGGGCACACCGGGCGGCAGCGGGTGGGCCTGGGCCACAGGCACCGACTGGGGCCATGCCAGCAGGCTCGCGCTCTGGTGGCACACACCGCAGAGCTGACAGGAGCCTTCGTGGCAATCTGCTTTATGGGCCGCGCTGTCAAGCGGCGCCTGCGCCTGCATCTCATGCAAGGAGCCGGCCATGGCCTCATGGCAGTCGTGCACTGCATCGGCCTCGGAGGTCTGGACCAGGCTGACCTGCGCAGAGCCAGGAAGATGGTGCGCGACATTGTCCGACATGGACATCCACACACCGGCCCACAGCCGCAGGGGCGTCAGGCAGAGCAGGAAGCAAAGGAACAGTCGGCGCATGGGCAAATCATAAGCCAAGGCTTGCGCACGCCACCCACCCGATGCGCAAAACCTCAGCGCAGGCGGGCGAGCAGGGCGGCGGTCGAAGGGTCCAACCCCGATGCGTCGCCCGACTGGAGGCGCGCATGGATGTCCTTGGCCAGCACCTTGCCCAGCTCCACACCCCACTGGTCAAAACTGTTGATGCCCCAGATGGCGCCGCTGACGAACACGCGGTGCTCCTGCACGGCAATCCGCGCGCCCAGGCGGGCGGGCGTGAGTTCGTCGAGCAGCAAAAAAGTGCTGGGACGGTTGCCGGTAAAGTGCCTGTGTCCGCCCGCATCGTACTGGCCCTGCATGAGCGCCTGCGCCTGCGCGATCGCGTTGGCCAGCAGCAGTTCGTGGT
The DNA here is from genome assembly GCA_964230145.1 of Burkholderiaceae bacterium. Lineage (GTDB taxonomy): Bacteria > Pseudomonadota > Gammaproteobacteria > Burkholderiales > Burkholderiaceae_C > Limnohabitans_A. The sequence goes on from CAXRGK010000289.1 coordinate 1,008, forward strand.
GGTCGGCCAGGGCGTGTGCGGGCTTCTTGACGGCAATGAACTCCAGCGGCACCACATCCGTGCCCTGGTGCAGCATCTGGAAGTAGGCGTGCTGGCCGTTGGTGCCGGGCTCGCCCCACAGCACGGGCGAAGTGCCATAAGGCAGCGCCTGCCCGGTGCGGTCTACGCGCTTGCCGTTGCTTTCCATCTCCAGCTGCTGCAAATACGCCGGCAGCCGGCGCAGCGCGCTGTGGTAGGGCGCAATGGAGCGGCTGGTGTAGCCCAGAAAATTGCGGTACCAAACGTCCAGCAGGCCCAGCCGCACCGGCAGGTTCTGCGCCAGCGGCGCGCTCTGAAAGTGCTGGTCCATGGCGTGCGCGCCGGTCAGCAGCTGCCTGAAGCCCTGCGCGCCGATGGCGATGGCGATCGGCAAACCAATCGCCGACCACATGGAGTAACGCCCGCCCACCCAGTCCCAGAAGCCGAAGGTGGTGCGAATGCCGAAAGCCGCTGCCGCTTGCACGTTGGTGCTGAGCGCCGCAAAGTGGCGCGCCACGTCATGGCCGCCCTGCGCCTGGAACCAGGCCAACGCCGAGCGCGCGTTGGTCATGGTTTCGAGGGTGGTGAAGGTTTTGGACGCGATCAGGAACAACGTGTTCTGCGCCTTCAGACCCTTGAGCACCGCCGCCAGTTCGTGGCCGTCCACGTTGGAAACGAAATGGAAACGCTTGCCCGCAATCACAAAATCCTGCAAGGCCAGCACGGCCATTTGCGGTCCGAGGTCGGAACCACCAATGCCGATGTTGACCACGTCGGTGATCGTGCTGTCGCTGCGCACCTGTTCGGCATAGGCCAGCATGGCGTCAAGGGTGGTGTGAACCTGTTGATGGGCTTCGGCCAGCTCAGCCCGAACGGCTGAACCGACCGGTTGGCGCAGCAACCAGTGCATCACGGCGCGGTCTTCGGTGGTGTTGATGGGCTCTCCGCAGAACATCGCGTCGCGGTGTTGCGTCAGGCCGGTCTGCTGCGCCAGTTCCAGCAACAGGGCTTCGGTGGCGCTGTCGGTGTGGTTTTTGGACAGGTCGACAAAGACATGGGGCGCGGACTGGCTCAGTCCGGTGGCCCGGCTGGCATCGGTCCTGAAGGCTTCGCGCAAGTCAAAGCCGGCAAAGCCCGCCGCATGGGTCTGCAAGGCCTTCCAGGCCGCGGTCTGGTCACAACGCATCTCGGTCTTTCAGGCAGCCCGCATCAGCGCTTCGAGCTTGATCGCATCGGCGCAGAAGGCGCGGATGCCTTCGGCCAGCTTTTCGGTGGCCATGGCGTCCTCGTTCAGTGCCAGGCGGAAGCTGGCCTCGTCGTAGGACACGGCACCCAGGTCCATCGCCTGCGCAGCCTGCATGCTGAGCGCCTGCGCCAAAGGCGCCTCGGTGGCGGCCAGTTGCGCCAGCAGCTCGGGGCTGATGGTCAGCAGGTCGCAGCCGGCCAGTGCGGTGATCTGGCCGATGTTGCGGAAGGACGCGCCCATCACCTCGGTGCGGATGCCGTGCTTTTTGTAGTGGTTGTAGATGGCCGTGACCGACTTCACGCCGGGGTCATTGGCGCCGGCGGAGTCGGCCTCGACCCAGTTCGGGCCGGCGGCTTTTTTGTACCAGTCGTAGATGCGGCCGACAAAGGGCGATATCAGCTGCACGCCGGCTTGCCCGCAGGCCACGGCCTGGCAGAAAGAAAACAACAGCGTCAGGTTGCAACGGATGCCTTCGCGTTCGAGCTGCGCCGCCGCCTGGATGCCCTCCCAGGTCGAGGCGACCTTGATCAGCACACGCTCGCGGGCCACGCCCTGCGCCTCGTACAGCGCCATGATGCGGCGCGCACGCGCC
>CAXRGK010000290.1:0-8288 GCA_964230145.1 Burkholderiaceae bacterium
CTGGGCGTGGTTGATAGCCTCAATCGTCTGGGGCATCACCGCGTCGTCTGCTGCCACCACGAGCACAACCACGTCCGTGACCTGGGCGCCTCGAGCACGCATGGCCGTGAAGGCCTCGTGACCGGGGGTGTCGAGGAAGGACACCATGCCGCGCGGCGTTTCGACGTGGTAGGCGCCGATGTGCTGCGTGATGCCGCCGGCTTCGCCAGCGGCCACTTTGGCGCGGCGGATGTAGTCCAGCAGCGAGGTCTTGCCGTGGTCGACGTGGCCCATCACGGTCACGACCAGGGCGCGCGGCAGGGCTTCGGCCTGCGTGGCGGAAGCTTCTTCTTCGGTGAAGGCTTCCGGATCGTCCAGCGCGGCCACGACGGCCTTGTGGCCGAGTTCTTCCACCACGATCATGGCGGTGTCCTGGTCCAGCGACTGGTTGATGGTGACCATCTGGCCCAGCTTCATCAACTGCTTGATGACTTCGGAAGCCTTGATCGACATCTTGTGGGCCAGCTCCGAGACCGTGATGGTTTCGGGCACATGCACCTCAATGACGCGGGCTTCCTGCGGCGCAGCCTGTTGCTGCTCGTCGCGGTCGTCGCGGCCTTTGCGACCCTTGGGGCCGGAGCGCCATGCATTGCGGCCAACACCACCGGTGGTGTCGCCACGGGTCGGGATGGCTTTTTTCTTGGCCGGGTCACCGGCCCAGCTGGACGACAGCTTGGCGGACTTGACTTCCTTGCCAGCACCGGCCGGTGCCGAAGCGGGAGCGGCTGCGGGGCGCGCACCGGCGCCGGGTGTGCCAGCAGGCTTGTGCAGCGTACCTTTGACAGCCGGTTTGGCTTCGGGCTTGGGTTCTTCCTTTTTGGCCACCAGCACCTTCTTGGGCGCATTCATCATGTTGCGGATGGCTTCGGCTTCAGCCAGGGCCTTGCGGCGGCGCTCTTCCAGTTCACGGGCGCGAGCAGCTTCTTCGTCAGCGCGGGCTTTGGATTCGGCAGCAGCTTTGGCTGCGGCTTCTTCGCGGGCACGCTTTTCTGCGTCGGCCTTTTCTGCGGCTTCACGCGCAGCGGTGTCTTCTGCTGGCGCTACTGCAGGCGTTTTGGCCGCCGCAGCAGCTGCGTTCAAGCTGGCGGCTTCAGCACGGGCACGGGCTTCGCGTTCTTCGCGGGTGAGCGAGCTGTCTGCAGCCGCTGCTTTGGCCGCTGCATCGGCAGCAGCCTGCTCGGCGGCGCGCTGTGCAGCCTCGGCTTCTGCCCTCTGGCGGGCTTCGGCTTCTTCGCGTTGGCGACGCTTTTCCGCCAGTTCTTCTTCCTGGCGGCGGATCAGTTCGGCCTGACGGCGAGCCTCTTCCTCACGGCGGGCCAGCTCGGCATGGTCAAGCACTGGTTCGGCAGGTTCTGCTGTCCCTGCGGAGGTCACCGGTTCGTCATCGCGTTTGATGAGGGTGCGCTTTTTGCGCACTTCCACCTGGATGGTACGGGCTTTGCCGGTGGCATCGGCCTGCTTGATTTCGGTGGTGGACTTTTTGGTCAGGGTAATCTTCTTGCGCTCACCTGTGCCCGTGCCATGGCTGGCTTGCAGGTAGGACAGCAACTTTTGCTTGTCAACCTCGCTCAGGGCGTCAGACGCAGACGATTTGGCAACACCTGCAGAGCGCAGTTGCTCAAGCAGGGTTTCGGCGGGTTTTTTGAGTTCAGCGGCGAACTCGGCGACAGTGGTACTGGTCATATTTGCTTCAAGCCTCCATCGAATCAGGCTTGGCCCGCTGTGAACCAATGTTCACGGGCTTTCATGATCAGAGCGGTGGCTTCTTCAGCACTCTGACCGGTAATTTCTGTGAGCTCGTCCGTGGCCAGATCGGCCAGGTCGTCGCGGGAATGCACACCGGCTTCAACCAGTTTGGCCATCAACTCAGGGGTCAGGCCAGGCAGATCGCGCAGATCCTGCGACACGTCCTCCACGCTTTCTTCGCGGGCAATTTCCATGGTCAGCAGAGCGTCCTTGGCACGCGCACGCAGCTCATTGACGGTGTCTTCGTCAAACGACTCGATTTCCAGCATTTCCTGCAATGGCACATAAGCCACTTCTTCCAGGCTGGTGAACCCTTCTTCGATCAAGATGTCGGCGATTTCCTCGTCCACATCGAGTTTTTCCATGAACAGGGCGCGGATGGTGGTGGTTTCCTCCGCCTGTTTCTGGGCCGACTCGGCCGCGTCCATGATGTTGATCTTCCAGCCGGTCAGCTCGGACGCCAGACGCACGTTCTGGCCACCGCGGCCGATGGCGATCGCGAGGTTTTCCTCATCCACCACCACGTCCATGGCGTGCTTTTCTTCATCGACCACGATGGACTGCACATTCGCCGGGGCCAGCGCGCCGATGACAAACTGGGCAGGGTCTTCGCTCCACAGCACGATGTCCACACGCTCGCCGGCGAGTTCGTTGGTCACAGCGTTCACGCGGGTGCCGCGCACGCCGACGCAGGTGCCAATGGGGTCCACCCGCTTGTCGTGCGAAAGCACGGCGATCTTTGCGCGCGAGCCAGCATCACGGGCGCAGGATTTGATTTCCAGCAGCCCCTGTTCAATCTCGGGCACTTCCTGACGGAACAGCTCGATCATGAATTCGGGGGCCGAACGCGACAGGATGATGGGGGCGCCGCGCAGGGTCAGGTCCACGTCCATGATCATGGCGCGCACGCGATCGCCGTTGCGCAGGTTTTCCTTGGGGATCATCTCGCTGCGGCGCAGGCGGCCTTCGACGCGGCCGGATTCGCAGATGATGTCGCCCTTGTCCATGCGCTTTACCGTGCCGACAAAGATCTTCTCGCCACGGGCCATGAATTCGTTGAGCAGCATTTCGCGCTCGGCGTCACGGATTTTCTGAAGGATGACCTGTTTGGCGGCCATCGCGCCAATGCGGCCGATCGGCAGGGATTCGATCTGCTCTTCGATGTACTCGCCCACCTCGATGTCGGGAATGCGCTCCTGCGCGTCCATCAGCATCTCTTCGGCATCAGGGTTTTGCAGACCGGCATCGTCGGGCACCACCAGCCAGCGGCGGAAAGTCTCGTACTCGCCGGAATCGCGGTCGATCGACACGCGAATGTCCACTTCGCCTTCGTACAGTTTTTTGGTGGCCTGCGCCAATGCGGCTTCAACGGCGCCAATCACGACATCGCGCTCGACATTCTTCTCACGCGAGATGGCATCCACCAGCATCAACAGTTCGCGGTTCATGACTCGACTCTCCTTGTTTCCCATCGACCCCTCGGGGTCAGCAATCAAATTCTTGGTTGGAGCAGGCCTTACGCCTGCCCTCTGGGCTTGCGCCCCTTGAAATCCACCACGGGCGCCAGGCGTGCCTCACGCAACTCATCCAATGTGAACCCCAGCACCTGCAGGGGGGCTGGTGCCCTCTTCTTGCTCACGCGTGCGCCTGGCTTGACTTCAGGTTCGTCGCTCCAGACGATCTGCCAGCCTGTGCCTTCAGCATCGCGTTCCAGCGTACCGCGAAATTTCTTGCGATTGGCATTGACCAGTCCACCCGCAGCCTCACCCATGGGGGCTTTGAGCGTGATGTCGATCAGCTCTCCGGCAAAGCGCGTGAAATCCTGTTCGTGGCGCAGCGGACGGTCGATGCCGGGAGAAGACACCTCCAGACGGCGGTAGTCGATACCGTCGACTTCCAGGGCGAATTGCAGCTGCCGTGTGACTTTTTCGCAGTCCTCGACCGTCACGAGCTGATCGGTAGGCGACTCGGGCGTCCAGGGCAAATCGATCGTGATGCGCAACAAGCCTCCGGCGGAGCGTTCAATCTCCACCAGGTCATAACCCAGTCCGGTCACGGTCTCAGTGACGATTTGCTGCAGGCTCACTGGTTCGGGTTTTCCAGACAATTCCAATCGATTGACCAAAAAAAACGGGCGGTGAGAACCCGCCCGTTTGGTCGCGCAGCCCGAATTCTATCCCAAAAACTGACCTAAGTGCGTGATTTTTCACGGGAAAATGGCCGCATTGTCTTTCCCCGGTGTGATCTCAGCCAGCAAAAGCGGCCAGCAGGCCCTGGGTGTAGGGGTGCGACGGCCGCCTGAAGACCTGCAGCGCGGGCCCAGATTCGACCACCCGCCCGCCCTGAAGGACCAGCACCTCATGCGCCATGGCCTGCAACACACCCAGGTCATGCGTGATCAGCAGGTAGGCCATGCCACGCCGTTTTTGCAAATCCTGCAGCAATGTCAGGATCTGTTGCTGCACCGTCACATCCAGTGCGCTGGTGGGTTCATCGAGCACCAGCAATTGGGGTTCGATGATCAAGGCACGGGCCAGCGCAATGCGTTGTCTTTGTCCTCCTGAAAAGGCATGCGGGTAACGAGCCAGCAGTCCGGGGAAAGCTTCTGGCGTGAGGCCCACTTCGGCCAGCGTGGTCAGCACACGCTGTTCAACCTGCTCTTTTGACAGCTCAGGGTCATGCAGCTGCAGCCCCTCAGCCACGATTTCACCCACGGTGCGTCTGGGGGACAGGCTGCTGAAAGGATCCTGAAAAACCACCTGTACGCGCTGTCGCAAAGTCCGATCGGCTGCAGGTCGGCCTTGCCAGCGTTGTCCGGCCACGTCGAGTTGTCCTTCATGCGGAATCAGTCCCAGCACCGCTTGGGCCAGACTGGTTTTGCCGGAACCAGACTCGCCCATCACGCCAAGCGTCATGCCTGCCTGGATGCGGAAATCGGCGCCGCGTAAAGCTTCAAACCGGCCTTGACGGAACCAGCCACGCAGGCCCGGCAAGGGCACCGGGTACTGCACCCGCAATCGCTTTGCCTGAAGCAGACAAGGCGCATCTTCGCCAGTCGCTGACGACAGACCTGAGCGATCCGGCCGACTGCCCAACAATTTGCGGGTGTAGGCATGCCGGGGGTGTGCAAACACCTCGCCACAGTCGCCCTGCTCTACCAGATGACCTTTTTCCATCACCGCGATCTTTTGCGCAAAGTGCCGCACCAGTGCCAGATCATGTGTGATCAGCAGCACGGCCATGCCAGTGCGTGCCTGCAAGCGGGCCAACAGTTCCAGCATCTGCAGCCGCAGGTTCGCGTCCAGCGCGGTGGTGGGCTCATCGGCCAGCAGCAGCTTGGGTTCGCTGGCCAGGGCCATGGCCATCATGGCGCGCTGGCGCTGCCCGCCCGAAAGCTGGTGCGGGTAACTGTTGGCCCGGCGTTCAGGTTCTTCAATGCCCACATCCTGCAGCAGTATTTGCACGCGCTGCCAGGCCTGCTGCCGGTTCAGCCCCTTTTTGAGTTCCAGCACTTCCGCGATTTGCTGGCCGATGGTCAGCAGCGGGTTGAGGGCCGTCATCGGCTCCTGAAAAATCATGGCGATCTCGTCGCCGCGGATGGCCTGCAACTCGCGTTCTGACAAGTCGAGCAGTTCCCTGCCCTGCCAACGCACCGAGCCCGACAGCCTGGCCGATTCAAGCAGGCGCAGGATGGCCAGCGCCGTGACCGACTTGCCCGAACCGGATTCGCCCACCAGCGCCACGCGCTCGCCGGGGGCGATGCGCAGGGTCACGCCATGCACCACCTCGGTCCCGTCAAAGGCGATGTGCAGGTCGCGGATGTCCAGCAGATCGCTCATGTGTCGGTCTTTCGGGGATCGAGTGCGTCGCGCAGCGCATCACCCATGAAGGTCAGCAGCAGCAAGGTCACCACCAGCACGGCAAAGGTGGACAGCGAGATCCACCAGGCGTCGATGTTGTTCTTGCCCTGGGCCAGCAACTCGCCCAGCGAGGGCGTGCCGGGCGGTACGCCCAGACCCAGAAAGTCGAGCGAGGTCAACGCGAGAATGGCGCCGCTCATGCGGAATGGCAAAAAGGTCACCACTGGGGTCATGCTGTTGGGCAGCACATGGCGCCAGATGATGGTCCAGTTCGACAAGCCCAGCGCCCGTGCCGACTTGACGTAGTCGAGCTGGCGGTTGCGCAGGAATTCAGCGCGCACATAGTCCGACAGGCCCATCCAGCCAAAGAGGCTCAGCAGCACCAGCAGCAGGGCCACGCTGGGCTCGAACACGGCCGAGAAGATGATCAGCAGGTACAGCTCGGGCATGGCGCTCCAGATCTCGATGAAGCGCTGGAACACCAGATCGGTCTTGCCGACAAAAAAGCCCTGAATGGCGCCGGTGATCACGCCCAACACCACGCCGATGGCCGTCAGCGCCAGTGCCAACAGGATGGAAATCCGGAAGCCGTAGAGCAGGCGCGCCAGCACGTCGCGTCCGCGGTCGTCGGTGCCCAGCCAGTTGCGTGCCGATGGCGGCGCCGGGTTGGGCGTGGGCGCAAAGTAGTCGAGCGTGGCGTGGTGGTAGCGGTTGGGCGCGTGCAGGGCCCAGTTGCCGTCTTTGTGGAACTGCTGTTCGATGAAGGGGTCCAGCCAGTCGGTGGGGGTCTCGAAGTCACCACCGAACACAGTCTCGGGCAGGGTCTGCACCACCGGGAAGTACCAGCGCCCTTCGTAGCGCGCCAGCAGCGGCCGGTCGTTGGACAGCAGCTCTGCGCCGAGGCTCAGCACAAACAGCACGGTAAAGACCAGCAGGCTGACAAAGCCCAGCCGATGGCGGCGAAAGCGCAACCAGGCACGGCGCGCGGGCGACATCTGGGCAAGGTTGGGCGCACTCATCGGTCGAACTTCACCCGGGGGTCGACCCAGACATAACAAAGGTCACTGATCAGCTTGGTCACCAGCCCGATCAGCGTGAACAAATACAGCGTGCCCAGCACCACCGGGTAGTCGCGCCGGATCACCGATTCGTAGCTCAAGAGGCCCAGACCGTCGAGCGAGAACAGGGTTTCGATCAGCAGCGAGCCGGTGAAGAACGCGCCGATGAAGGCGGCCGGGAACCCCGTGACGATGGGGATCAGGGCATTGCGCATGACGTGGCGCCAAAGCAGGCGACGCTCGCTCAGCCCCTTGGCGCGGGCGGTCAGCACATATTGCTTGCGGATTTCTTCCAGAAAGGCGTTTTTGGTCAGCATGGTGGTCACCGCAAAGGCGCCCAGCACACTGGCCGTGACCGGCAAGGCGATGTGCCAGAGGTAGTCGGTCACCTTGGCGGCCCAACCCAGCTGTTCCCAGTTGGACGAGGTCAGGCCGCGCAGCGGGAACCACTGCAGCTGCCCGCCAAAGATGACCAGCAACGCCACGCCCAGCACAAAGCCGGGTATGGCGTAGCCGACCAGCACGACCAGGCTGGTCAGCGTATCGAAGCGGCTGCCGGCCCGCACCGCCTTGGCGATGCCCAAGGGCACCGAGACCAGGTAGCTGATGAAGAAGGTCCACAAGCCCAGACTGATGGACACCGGCAATTTCTCCTTGATCAGGGTCCAGACGTCCTTGGGATAGAAAAAGCTCTTGCCCAGATCGAAGCGCGCAAACTGCCCCATCATCATCCAGAAGCGCTCGGTGGCCGGTTTGTCAAAGCCGTAGAGGGCCTTGATTTCCTCGATCCGCTTGGCGTCCACACCTTGGCGGCCACGGTAACCGGCGCCGGCAGCGGCGGCGCCCTCGCCGCCCACATCGCGTCCCTGAAGCTGGGCCACCATCTGTTCCACCGGTCCGCCCGGCACGAACTGGATGACCACAAAGGTCATGAGCAGCACCCCAAACAGGGTCGGCACCATGAGCAGCAGGCGTTTGAGGATGTAGCTCAGCATGGTCAGTTCTTCTTGTCCACCTGAGTGGACCACCAGACGCTGGTGACCCAGGCTTCAGGCTGGTAATACAGCGGCATCACCTCGGGCTTGCCGAACTTGCCAGCGCGCCACGCCACCCGGTGCACTGCGCCGTACCAGTGTGGCACCACGTAGTGGCCGTGGCGCAGCACCCGGTCGAGTGCGCGCAGGGCGGCCACCAGCTGCGGCCGGGTCTGGGCGCTCACGGCCTTGTCCAGCAGGGCGTCCACCACCGGGCTCTTGATGCCGATCACATTGCCCGAGCCTTCGGTGTCGGCCGCCTTGGAGCCAAAGCGCTCGAGCAGTTCGGTGCCCGGTGCCTCGCTGCCCACGGTGCGGTTGCTGATGATGTCGAAATCGAACACGTCCATGCGTTTTTGCAGCAGGGCAAAGTCGATCACCTTGTACTGCACCTCGAAGCCGAGTTTTTCGAGGTTTTTGGCATAAGGCGTGACCACCCGCCCCATGGAGCCGGAATTGTCCAGAAACTCGATCCGGAAGACCTCGCCCCTGGCGTTGCGCAGCTGGCCGTCCTGGATGGTCCAGCCCGCGGCCTGGAGCAGGTCACGCGC
>CAXRGK010000291.1:0-3997 GCA_964230145.1 Burkholderiaceae bacterium
GATGGCACCGGCGGCAATCTGCTCGTGCAGTGCAGCGGGCAGGGCGGCGTTGCCCTTGCCCAGAAAGCCCAGGTTCATCGGAAAGGCGTCGGCCGCCTGCAGCATGCGGTCGATGTTCCGGGGGCCGGGGGTGCCGGTGGCAGGTCCCGTGCCGCCGCCGAGCATGGTGGTCACGCCGCTGGCCAAGGCTTCGTCGATCTGCTGGGGCGCGATGAAGTGGATGTGCGTGTCCACGCCGCCCGCAGTGACGATCATGCCCTCACAGCTGATGACTTCGGTGCCGGGGCCAATCACGATGTCGATGCCCGGCTGCGTGTCGGGGTTGCCGGCCTTGCCAATCGCCGCGATGCGGCTGCCCACCAGGCCGACATCGGCCTTCACCACCCCCCAGTGGTCCACGATGAGGGCGTTGGTCAGCACGCAGTCCACGGCGCCTTGTGCGCGGGTGCGTTGCGACTGCGACATGCCGTCGCGGATGGTCTTGCCACCGCCGAACTTGACCTCTTCGCCATAGCCGCCGGTTTGCAGGGTGTAGTCCTTCTCGACCTCGATCACGAGTTCGGTGTCAGCCAGCCGCACGCGGTCGCCCACGGTGGGGCCGAACATTTCGGCGTAAGCGCGTTTTCCAATCGTTGCCATGTCAGAGCGCTCCTTGAATCAGGCCACGGAAGCCAAACACCACCCGGTCGCCCGCGTAATCCACCAGCTCCACCGTGCGTTGCTGTCCGGGCTCAAAGCGCACCGCTGTGCCAGCCGCAATGTTCAGACGCATGCCGCGTGCGGCCGTGCGGTCAAAGTCGAGGCCGGCATTCGTCTCGGCAAAGTGGTAGTGCGAGCCGACCTGAATGGGCCGGTCGCTGGCGTTCTTGACCAGCAGCGTCAGCGTGCGCCGGCCGGGGTTGAGGGTGTGTTCACCCTCGTCGATGAGGAGTTCTCCGGGGGTCATGCGAGCCTCACTTGCGTTTGTTAATGGCCCACACCAACACGGCCACCAGCGCCACGCCGACGAAGCCCAGTGTGTCGGTGGCGTGCCAGTGCGTGCTGCCGGGCAGGCCGTGGCCCTCGTGGGCGAATGCACCCCAATGGGTCAGTGCACCAGAAAGAAGAATGGCGAGTGATTTGGTGTTCATGTGTTGTTCCTGGTGCTTCATACGATGGGTTGGTGAACGGTCACCAGCTTGGTGCCGTCAGGGAAGGTGGCTTCGACCTGGATGTCCGGAATCATCTCGGCCACGCCATCCATCACATCGGCGCGTGTGAGCACCGTGCGGCCTTCGCTCATGAGCTGGGCCACGGTCTTGCCGTCGCGTGCGCCTTCCATGACGGCGGCGCTGATCAGCGCCACCGCTTCGGGGTAGTTGAGCTTCAGGCCACGGGCCTTGCGGCGTTCAGCCAGCAATGCCGCTGTGAAGATCAGCAGCTTGTCTTTTTCGCGGGGTGTGAGTTCCATCTTGGTGCATCAAGTCCGGTTGTTGTGCGCTTGAAAGAGGTGCATGCAAGGAGCGTGCCCTGTTGTCATGTGCACTTATATGCAGCCCGGCCCTGTTCTGTGGAAGACGGTGTGCCGCGAGATGCCTTTTGCTGGTGCGCATAACGCTTCAAAAAGCTGGCACAGCCTTTGCGAAGAGGAGGGTGGGTTGGCGATCCCGCCCACATTTTTTCAAACCTTCCTCAATGGAGTGATTTCATGATGAACCGTCGTGGCAACCTCAAGGCCCTCGCATTCGCTGCTGCTGTGGCCGCAGGCTCTTTGTCCATTTCCTTGCAAGCGCAAGCCGCAGACACCATCAAGGTCGGTGTGCTGCACAGCCTGTCGGGCACCATGGCGATTTCCGAGACGGTGCTCAAGGACACCGTGCTCATGGCCATCGACGAAATCAACGCCAAGGGCGGTGTGCTGGGCAAGAAGCTCGAGCCTGTGGTGGTCGACCCTGCTTCCAACTGGCCCCTGTTTGCAGAAAAAACCAAGCAACTGCTGACGCAGGACAAGGTGTCCGTCATCTTCGGTTGCTGGACTTCGGTGAGTCGCAAGTCGGTGCTGCCGGTCGTGGAAGAACTCAATGGCCTGCTGTTCTACCCCGTGCAGTACGAAGGTGAAGAGCTGTCCAAAAACGTGTTCTACACCGGCGCCGCGCCCAACCAGCAGGCCATTCCCGCGGTCGACTACCTGATGAGCAAGGACGGTGGCAGTGCCAAGCGGTGGGTGCTGCTGGGCACCGACTATGTGTACCCCCGCACCACCAACAAGATCCTGCGTGCCTACCTCAAGAGCAAGGGCGTGGCCGACAAGGACATCGACGAGAAGTACACCCCGTTTGGCCACTCCGACTACCAGACCATCGTGGCCGACATCAAAAAGTTCAGCGCCGGTGGCAAGACTGCTGTGGTGTCCACCATCAACGGTGACTCCAACGTGCCCTTCTACAAGGAACTGGGCAACGCCGGCCTGAAGGCCAAGGACGTGCCGGTGGTCGCCTTCTCGGTGGGTGAGGAAGAACTGCGCGGCGTGGACACCAAGCCCCTGGTCGGCCACCTGGCCGCCTGGAACTACTTCATGAGCATCAAGAACCCGGCCAACGACGAGTTCATCAAGAAGTGGTCCGCCTACGCCAAAGCCAAGAACATCGCCGGTCACAAGGACAAGCCCCTGACCAATGACCCGATGGAAGCCACCTACATCGGCATCCACATGTGGAAGCAGGCCGTCGAGAAGGCCAAGACCACCGATGTGGACGCCGTGATCAAGGCCATGGCCGGTCAGACCTTCAAGGCGCCCAGCGGCATCACCAGCAAGATGGACGAGAAGAACCACCACCTGCACAAGTCGGTGTTCATCGGCGAGATCAAGGCCGACGGCCAGTTCAACGTGGTCTGGAAGACCCCCGGCCCCGTCAAGGCCAAGCCCTGGAGCCCCTTCATCGCGGGCAACGAAGGCAAGCCTGACGAGCCTGTGAAGAAGTAAACCGGATCACCGCGTCCTGCAAAGGGGAGGGCGCAGGCCTTCCCCTGTTTTCTGGGTGAACCTCACCCGCAACCGGATCAACACGATGAGACGATGGATGACAAGATGGGCTGTTGTGCTCGGCATGCTGCTGACCTGCAACGCCCATGCACTGACGGCCGACCAAGCCCTGGGCATGGCGGTGGGCGAAAGCGATGCCCGCATTGAAGCGCTGGCCAAGGCCGTGGCGCAGGGCAACGAGCAAACCGCCGCCTTTTTGCAGGCCCTGGCCGACGACGCTGTCAAAGTGGCGGCAGGCAAGGTACTGGTGGTCAAGGATGGCAAGGGCTTGGACCCGGTGAGCGGCCAAACCGTGGATGTACCGGCAGATGCCGAAGATGTGATGCTCAACAACCGCCTGCGCGGCGAGATCGACACCGCGCTGGCCGCCCTCAAACTCTTCAGCACCGACGCCGCGCTGCGCCAACAGGCCGCGCTTGCCTTGCTCAAGGAACCCGATGCCAGCCGCCTGCCGGTGCTGGAGAAGGCGCTGGCTGCAGAAAAAGACACCGCCGTGCTGGCCCTGCTCATGCAGGCGCAGGCCGCCGTCATGCTGACAGGTGACAAAACCGAAGACCGCCTGCAGGCCGCGCGGACCCTTTCCGAAAGCAGCCAGCCCGAAGTGCTGCTCCTGCTCAACCAGCAGCTGGGAAATGAACAGGACGCTGCCGTGCAGTCTGCCCTCAAGCTGGCCGTGAGCCAGGTGCAGGGCAACCTGCGCTGGGGCGAGCGTCTGGGCCAGCTTTTCACAGGTGCCAGCCTCGGCTCCATCCTGCTGCTCGTCGCTTTGGGTCTGGCCATCACCTACGGCCTGATGGGCGTCATCAACATGGCCCACGGCGAACTCATGATGATCGGTGCCTACGCCACTTATGTGGTGCAGGTGGCGTTTCGGCAATGGTTGCCCGGTGCGTTTGACTGGTACCTGCTGGCCGCGCTGCCGGTAGCGTTCATCACCTCGGCCCTGGTGGGCGCCCTGATGGAGCGCAGCATCCT
>CAXRGK010000292.1:0-12320 GCA_964230145.1 Burkholderiaceae bacterium
TGGTGCCGCACCGGCGACCTGGCGACCCAGGATGCCGACGGCTACCTCTGGTACAAGGGCCGGGCGGACGATGTGTTCAAGGCGGCAGGCTACCGGATTGGCCCGGGCGAGGTGGAAAACTGCCTGGTCAAGCATCCGGCGGTGGCCAATGCGGCGGTGGTGCCCAAGCCCGATCCCGAGCGGGGAGCCGTGGTCAAGGCCTTCGTGGTGCTGGCCGAGGGCTATACGGCCAGCCCCGAGCTGGTCGATGCGTTGCAGCAGCATGTGCGCGGCCAGCTGGCGCCGTATGAGTATCCGAAGGAAATCGAATTTCTCGACGCCTTGCCGATGACCACCACCGGCAAGGTGCAGCGGCGTGTGCTGCGGCTGCAGGAAGAAGAACGGGCCCGTTCAGCGGGCCGTTCCTGAAGAGCCCGACTTTGGGGCATGACAAAATCAGCGCTTCTGAGCATTTGCAAACAAGAGACACCCATGAACAAGGTTCAACTCGGCACCAGCGATCTGCACGTGACCCCCATCTGTCTGGGCACCATGACTTTTGGTGAGCAGGTCAACGAAGCGGATTCGCACGCCATCCTCAGCCGCTCGCTGGACGCCGGCATCAACTTCATCGATACGGCCGAAATGTATTCGGTGCCTGCCAAGGCCGAGACCTGCGGCGCCACCGAAACCATCATCGGCCGCTGGTTCGAAAAGAACCCCGGTGCCCGCAACAAGCTGGTGCTGGCCACCAAAGTGGCCGGGCCCTCGCGCGGCATGCCCTGGATCCGCGAAGGCAGCGGCATGACGGCGCAGGACATCCTCAACTCCTGCGAGGGCAGCTTGAGGCGCCTGAAGACGGATGTGATTGACCTCTACCAGATCCATTGGCCCGAGCGCCATGTGCCGGTCTTCGGCATGAGCTATTTCGATCCGTCCAAGGACAAGTCGGTCACCTCGATCCACGAACAGCTCGAAGCCCTGGCCAAGCTGGTGAAAGCCGGCAAGGTGCGCTACATCGGCCTGTCCAACGAAACGCCGTACGGTGTGCACGAATTCATCCGCCTGGCCGAGCAGCATGGCCTGCCGCGCGTCATGACGGTGCAAAACCCCTACGCCCTGACCAGCCGTTTCTATGACAACGGTCTGGACGAGACCTGCTACCGCCTGAAAGTCTCGATGCTGGCCTATTCGCCGCTGGCCTTTGGCGCGCTGACCGGTAAGTACGACCAGACCGGCTTTGTGGGCGACCACACGCCCGATGCACGCATCTCCAACTACGAATCGGTGCGCAAACAGCGCTGGGGCCGTGAAGAAGCCCTGGTGGCCGCGCGCCGCTACAACCAGCTCGCCCGCGACAATGGCCTCACGCCCACCCAGATGGCGCTGGCCTTCTGCTACCACCGCTGGAGCGTCGCAAGCACCATCATCGGCGTGACCTCGGTGGCGCAGCTGGATGAAGACCTGAAGGCCTGGGACGTGACGCTCAGCCCCGAGCTGCTGCAGCAGATCGACGCCATTCGTTGGGAAATGCGCGACCCGGCGCTCTGATCCCCGATGGCGAAGAAGGAACGGGTGAGCGAGACCCCGGCTACGGCGCTGCTGCGCCAGCACGGGGTGGTTTTCACCGAGCACCCTTACGAATACCTGGAGCACGGCGGCGCCCAGCACAGCGCCAAGGAACTGGGCATGGACCCGTTCACCGTGGTCAAGACCCTCATCATGCAGGACCAGGATGCCAGGCCACTGGTGGTGCTGATGCATGGCAACCGCAAGGTCTCGACCAAGAACCTGGCGCGCCAGATCGGCGCCAAATCGGTGGAGCCCTGCGCGCCCGAGGTGGCCAACCGCCACAGCGGCTATCTGGTGGGCGGCACTTCGCCGTTTGGCACGCGCCGGCAGATGCCGGTCTACATCGAAGAAACCATCCTGGGCCTGCCGCGCATTGCCATCAATGGCGGGCGGCGCGGCTATCTGGTCGGGATCGACCCGCAAGTCTGTGTTGAACTGCTGGAGGCCAGGCCAGTGCAGTGCGCGATCGAAGAGACTTGATCTTCTTGCGGGAGCGCGCCGCTGCGCGCGAACAGCCTTCGGCCGCAGGGGCGGCCTCCCACAGGTGAGGGGGTTGTGGGAGCGCGCTCCTGCGCGCGAATGCTTCGGCCGCAGGGGCGGCCTTCTACAATGCCCGCTGCTCATTAGAAAGACATCCCGATGGAAAACCTCTTGCCTGTTGCCGTGGTGCTTGGCAGTTATTTGCTGGGCTCGCTGAGCTTTGCCGTTATCGTCAGCCGCCTCATGGGCCTGTCCGATCCGCGCAGCTACGGCAGCAAGAACCCGGGGGCCACCAATGTGCTGCGCTCGGGCAGCAAAAAGGCGGCCATCCTGACCCTGCTGTTTGACGCGCTCAAGGGCGGTGTGCCGGTGGCGCTGGTGCTGGCTTTCGGTCCGGCACACGGTCTGGGCGCCGGTACCGCCGCCATGGCCGGGCTGGCGGCGTTTCTGGGGCACCTGTACCCGGTGTTTTTCGGCTTTGCCGGGGGCAAGGGTGTGGCCACGGCGGTGGGGGTGCTGGTGGGCATGAATGGCCTGCTGGCGCTGGCGGCGCTGTGCACCTTCGGCATCGTGCTGTTTTTCAGCCGCTACGTGTCGCTGGCCTCCATGGTGGCGGCGGTGTTTGCGCCGGTGTACTACCTGTTCGGGGACGGCGTGGCCTGGCAGGCCAACGGGGCCGAGGTGCTGGCCCTGTCGGTCATGGCTTTGCTGCTGGTCTGGCGGCACCGTGAAAACATCAACCGCCTGCTGGCCGGCACCGAATCGAAACTGGGCAGCAAAAAACCATGAGCGACACCCCAACAAGCATTCAACGCCTGCATGTGGCGGCCCGCTACAGCGAAGCCGCCATCTTCAACGGGGTGGTGTACCTGGCCGGCATGGTGCCCGAGTGCCCGCAGACCGACATCCGCAGCCAGACCGCCGACGTGCTGCGCCAGATCGACCTGCGGCTGGCCGAGGCCGGCAGCGACAAGACGCGCCTGCTGCGGGTGCAGATTTACCTGGCCGACATCGGCGACATCGCGGCCATGAACGAGGTCTGGGACGCCTGGGTGGTTGCCGGCAGCGCGCCACCGCGGGCCACGGTGCAGGCGGCGCTGGCCGATCCGTCCTGGCGCATCGAGGTGGTGGCTACCGCCGCTCAGGTCTGAGGCGCCTGCGGCTGGCGCAGCGGACTGTGCTGGGCCAGTACGTCCATGTAGTCGCTCACGCCTTCGCGTTCCCGCTGCAGAAAGCGCCCGATGGCCTCGGCAAAGCCCGGGTGCGCGATCCAGTGGGCGCTGGCCGTCTGCACCGGCAGCAGGGCGCGCGCCATCTTGTGTTCGCCCTGGGCGCCCCCCTCGAAGCGTCGCACACCGTTGGCGATGCACCATGCGATGGGCTGGTAGTAGCAGGCTTCGAAATGCAGGCAGTCCACCCTTTGTGTGGCGCCCCAGTAGCGGCCGTAAGCCACTTTCGGTGAGCCCGCTGCATCGCGCTGCAGGCCGATCAGGCTCATGGCCAACGCTTCGCCATGGCGCTCACCGATGAAGATCACCCACTGCTCGGGCATGTCCCGGCGCATGGCCTCGAAAAAGCCCGGCTGCAGGTAGGGCGGGTTGCCGTGCTCCCAATAGGTCTGCTGGTAGCACTGCTGCACAAAGGCCCAGTCGGCGTCGCTGGCCTCGGCCCCGGTTACGGTGCGAAAGACCACACCGGCGTCCCGCACCTTGCGGCGCTCCTGCCGGATCTTCTTGCGTTTGTCCTGGTTCAGGCGGGCGAGAAAGTCCTCGAAGTCGCGCCAGCCGGCGTTTTGCCAGTGGAACTGCACCTGCTGGCGCAGCATCAGGCCGGCCTGCTGGCAGGCGGTCTGGTCGGTCTCGTCGCCAAACAGGATGTGCAGCGAGGGCAGGGCTTCGGCCTCGCACCAGCCGGTCAGGGCCTGCAGCAGGGCTGCGCGGTCTTCTGCCGTGCGCGCCAGCAGGCGGGTGCCAGGCACCGGCGTGAAGGGCGAGGCCACGATGGCTTTGGGGTAGTAGGGCTGGCCATGGCGCTCATAGGCCTCGGCCCAGGACCAGTCGAACACGTATTCACCGCGGGAGTGGCCCTTGAGCCAGACCGGGCAGGCGGCCGCCAGCGCCTCGCCCTGCCAGAGGGTGAACAGGCGCAGCGCCCAGCCTTTGGCCGGGACGGCTGAGCCGCTGTCCATCATGGCCTGCAGGTAGGCGTGGCGCATGAAAGGCGTAGGGGTCGGCTGGGCGGCCAGCAGGCCATCCCAGACGCGGGCGCCCACGGCGTCCATGCGGTCAAAGACCCGGGTGACATAATCGCCGCTCACACTGTCCTGCACCTGTATGACTCTCCAGATTTGCGTTGCCCAGCTCAATTTTGTCGTGGGCGACATGGCGGGCAATGCCCGCAAGATCATCGATTGCGCCCGCGAGGCCCACGCCCGCGGCGCCCGGCTTGTGCTCACGCCCGAACTGTCGATCTGTGGCTACGCCGCCGAAGACCTGTTCCTGCGTCCCGCTTTCATCGACGCCTGCGATGATGCCCTGAAAACCATCGCCCGCGAGCTTGCGGGGTTGAAGGGCCTGCATGTGGTGGTTGGCCACCCCGAAGGCGGTGGTGTGCGCACCCGCAGCGTGGCCGTCACGCGCCGCCACAACCGCGCCTCGGTGCTCTGCGAAGGCCAGATCGTGGCGCATTACGACAAACGCGAACTGCCCAACTACCAGGTGTTTGACGAGCGCCGTTACTTCACGCCCGGCGAAGGTGTGGGCGTGTTCGAGGTCGCCGGCGTGCGCGTGGGCCTGCTCATTTGCGAGGACGCTTGGTTCGAAGAACCGGCCCGTCTGGCCCGTGACGCGGGCGCGCAGGTGCTGGCGGTGCTCAACGCCTCGCCTTTCCATGCCGGCAAGAGCGCCGAGCGCGAGCAGCGCATGCGCGAGCGGGTGCAGGACTGCGGCCTGCCGCTGATTTACGCCCATCTGACGGGCGGGCAGGACGAGGTCATTTTTGAAGGCCGATCTTTTGCGCTGGATGATGCCGGTATGGTGGTGGCTCGGGCCGAGGGTTTCCGTGAAGCTGCACTCGACATGCAGGTCGAACGGGTGGGCGAGCGCGCGGTGCTGACGGCCTCACCCGCAGCGGTGCAGCCCCTGCCCACACCCGAGGCCGAGCTGTGGGACGCGCTGGTGCTGGGCGTGCGCGACTACCTGGGCAAAAACGGCTTCAAGGGCGCCATCCTCGGTTTGTCCGGTGGCATCGACTCGGCGCTGGTGCTGGCGATCGCGGTGGACGCGATCGGCGCCGACAAAGTCCACGCGGTCATGATGCCTTCGCCTTACACGGCCGACATCAGCTGGATCGACAGCCGCGACATGGCCGAGCGCCTGGGCGTGCGCTACGACGAAATCGCGATCGCGCCGCTGTTCGAAGGTTTCCGTACCGCGCTGGCCGGCCAGTTTGCGGGCCTGCCCGAAGACACCACCGAAGAAAACATCCAGGCCCGTATCCGCGGCACGCTGCTGATGGCGCTGTCCAACAAGACCGGATCGATCGTGCTGACCACTGGCAACAAGAGCGAGATGGCGACCGGCTACTGCACGCTGTACGGCGACATGGCCGGCGGCTTTGCCGTGATCAAGGACGTGCTCAAGACCCGGGTGTTTGCCCTGGCACGCTGGCGCAACCAGAACGACCCCTACGGCACCGGCAGCAACCCGATCCCCGAGCGCATCATCACCCGGCCGCCCAGCGCCGAACTGCGCCCGGACCAGAAGGACCAGGACAGCCTGCCCGAATACGAGGTGCTGGACGCCATCATCGAGCGCTACATGGAAAACGATGAGGGCGTGGCCGCGCTGATCGCCGACGGTTACGAGCGAGCCGACGTCGAGAAGGTGACGCGCCTCATCAAGCTCAATGAATACAAGCGCCGCCAGGCCCCGGTGGGCATTCGTGTGACGCACCGCAGTTTTGGCAAGGATTGGCGTTATCCTATGACCAACCGCTTCCGAGCCTGATCCAGGCCTAACACGATCCGAGGATTTACTGAAAATGAAACAGATCACCGCCGTCATCAAACCTTTCAAACTCGAAGAAGTCCGTGAAGGGCTGGCCGAGTGTGGTGTGACCGGTCTGACGGTGACCGAGGTCAAGGGATTTGGCCGTCAGAAAGGCCACACCGAGTTGTACCGTGGTGCCGAGTACGTGGTGGATTTCCTGCCCAAGGTGAAGGTCGAGGTCGTGGTCAAGGACGACGATGTGGACCGCTGCGTGGACGCCATCGTCAAGGCGGCGCGCACCGGCAAGATCGGTGACGGCAAGATCTTCGTGACCTCGGTGGACCGCGTGGTGCGCATCCGCACGGGCGAGCAGGACGACAGCGCCATCTGAACTCAGCTGGGTCCATCATCAGATGCAAAAAAGCCCGGTGTCCCCGGGCTTTTTTGCATCTGGGTTGGAGGTCACAGCCGCTCGGGGTAAGAGGGAGGGTTGAAGCCAGCGGCCTGGACCAGCTGGCGCAGCAAAGGCGCAGCTTCTTCGCCCGCTTGCACCAGTTCCATTTGCCACTCGCCCATGAAACCGTCACGCACCACCTGTTGCATGAACGCCATCATGCTGGTGTAGTAGCCTCGGCTGCTGAGGATGCCGATGGGTTTGTCGTGGTAGCCGAGCTGCCGCCAAGCCCAGACTTCAAAAAGTTCTTCAAAGGTGCCGATACCCCCCGGCAGGGCCAGAAACGCATCGGCCCGTTCCATCATCATGCGCTTGCGTTCGTGCATGGTGTCGACGATGTGCAGCTCGTCGCAGCCCTCATGGGCCCATTCGCGCTCGACCAAGGCGCTGGGGATCACCCCCACCACCCGTCCACCCGCCGCGCGGGTGCTGTCGGCGATGATCCCCATCAGGCCGTTGCGTCCGCCCCCATAAACCAGCTGACCGCCATGGCGACCGATCCATTGGCCGACTTCGGTTGCGACAGTGGCAAAGTGCGGGTCATTGCCGGGTTTGGAGCCACAGTAGACGCAAACGGAAAACGCAGGATGGGTCATGGAAGGTCTTCAGTTGCCCAGCAGGGTCCACACGGCTGCTGTCCAGACGCCAGCGCACAGCAGCAGACTCAGCAGGACGGCCGCGCTGCCCATGTCCTTGGCGCGCTTGGACAGGTCATGCCATTCAGGACCAATGCGGTCGATGCAGGATTCAATGCCGGTGTTGAGCAATTCCACCATCAGGACCAGCAGCACGGTGCCCGCCAGCAATGTGACTTCAACCCAGTCCTGACCAATCAGGAATGCCAGAGGGATCATCACGATGGCGGCCATGGCTTCCTGTCGAAATGCTGTTTCTTGCCAGCCTGCAGCCAGCCCCTGCAATGAATAGCCTGCAGCATGGAGGACGCGGGAGAGGCCTTTGCGGGCCTTCTGAGGATTGGTGGGCGTGGCTGATGGGGATGACATGCCTGCCATTGTCGCCCATGAACAAGACGGTAGGGCTCAGCGGCTGGAGATCAGTCGTGTACCTGCCAGGGCGTCGTGCCAGAACTGGCGCCCGGGATGCAGGCGACTGAGCAGCGCCCAAACGAGCACCCAGCCTGTCATCAGGACTGCGATTTCCAAGGCGGGCAGGCCCAGAGGCCAGGTCAGGAGCAATGGAGGCAAGAACCAGAGCCAGCTGGCCAAGTAGCGGAGAAAGGCTTTTTTCTGGGAGAGGGGACGGCCTTGTGTGTCCACCACCCGGATGTGCCAGGTTTTCATGGCCAGCGTCTGGCCTCGATGCCAGAACCAGGTGAAATAGATCCCCAGGACCAGGAACAGAAAAGCCTGCATGCCTGGCCGGTTGTCCAGGGCGTGGCGGGTCTGGCTCAGAGCACTGAAAAGGTAGCCAGCGATGAAGACAACGCCGAACAGCAGGATGCCCTCGTAGAGCCAGCAAGCCATTCGTCGGGTCAGGGATGGCGTGTTCAGGCTGTTTGCGTTCATGAGGCGGATGCCTCACGGGCAGAGGACGTGGGAGGGGGCGTGTTACCCGTAGAGGATGGCTGCTCACTGGCAGGGATGGGCAGCAAGGTTTTCTGGTCGATCGGGGTGCGCGGAGGCAGGGCGGCGGCTGGCAGGGTGCGTAACGCTGGTTGAACCAGCCGGTCGGAGGCCGATGGCCTGGGGCTGGGTGCTGCCGTCTTCGAGGTGGTCAGGACCCCGGCACTCAGTTTGCGTTTTTCCGCTTCGCTCAGGTTCTGATATTCGTCCCAGCGGGACTTTTTCTCGTCTTTGGACAGGCTTTGCACCGTATTGAAATGCAGGCGTGCCTGGTTGCGCTGGACCGGGTTCAAGGCGACCCATTCGGCCATTCGGGTCTGCATGACCTGCTGCTCTGCGGGGGTGAGTTGGTCAAAGTGCTGTGCAATGGCCAGCCATTTGCTGCGTTGTGTTTCGGTCAACTCGCCCCAGCGCGCGGCCAGCGGGGCCAAGGCCTTTTTTTCGTGGGATTTGAGTTGCTTCCAGTTGCCGCTGGTCTGGGCCTTCTGCGCTGCCTGGGGGGAGGCTTGTGCCATGCCGCTCGCAGGCAGCCCCGTCAGGGCAGCCATCAGGCAAGGAAGGCCAAACAGACGCAGAAAAAGGCGCATGGGAATCAGTCCTGGGAAGGTGTTGCTGCACCGTTCTGGCGCAAAAACTGGATGAACCCCGGGTCCGAGTAGGCGGCTGGCGGCAGGTCGTCGACCAGCAAAGCGGTGTCGATTTCAGCCAGGTCGGATACGGTCTGTTCGCGGTCCAGCCACTGCACGGTGACCAAACCTGCCAGCAAAGCCAGCAGTGGAAGGGCCGAGCCCAGAATGCTCCACAAGCCCAGCCCTTCATTGGGCGGACCGGCCAGCGTCAGGCTGCTGGCGTCGGTCGCCATCTGGTGATTCAGAACCGGTTCGGGCTTGCGCACGATCAAGGCCTGCTGGCGTGCGATCCGCAAGCGTTCGGTGAGGTCATGAGGCAGTTCGCCGCAGGACTGCGTCAGCAGCTTTGCCAACTCGCGCCCCATGCGGTCCATGGGCTCGTGCGCGGCAAAAAGATCGTGTTGTTTCATGGTTGTATCCCTCTGGCGGACAGGAGCCGGTGCAAGGCCTGGATGGCTCGGGAGCAGTGGGTTTTGACGCTGCCTTCGGTGCAACCCATTACGGCGGCCGTCTCGGCAACATCTAACTCTTCCCAATAACGCAGCAGGAAGGCTTCCCGTTGACGTGCGGGCAATTCCATCACGGCCGATTCGATGTGCTGCATGGTCTGCAGTCTGCCCGTCCATTGCTCTGCGCTTTCACCCTGCGGGCCCTGGTCGCCGGAATTGACATCAAGCAAATCGAAATCATCCATTCCATCCGGATTGGCAAATTCGGTCAGGTTGGTGAAGTGGCTGTTGCGGGTTTTTTGGCGCCGGAACCAATCCAGCGTGGTGTTGGAAAGGATGCGCTGGAACAGCAGGGGCAGCTCTTCGACCGGTTTGTCACCGTAGTGGGTCGACAACTTGATCATGCTGTCTTGCAAGATGTCCAGGGCCGCGTCTTCATCACGCACATTGTAAAAAGTGCGTTTGAAGGCTTTCTTCTCGGCTTGTTTGAGGAAGTCCGAAAGTTCTTTATCGGTGGCCAATACGGATCTCGCAGACTGGAAAATGCGCGCCGATTATGGCATCGAAGCATGATTCGGCCGGGGAGGGGTGGTAACAATGCGATAATCTGCAATTGCAATTGAAAAATGGCAAACGGATCACCATCCGGCGCTTTCACGATCTGGCGTCCATGTTGGTGGTCTCAAGTCCCGAAGCCACTTCACGAGAGTCGAGCCAAGGGGCACCCAAGGTTTTTCGTCAGAGAAAATCACAAAGGTTGAGCATCATGGAAATTTCCAAAGCCGAAATGGCCTCCGCAGCCGCTGCCCAAGGGGAAGAGCTGCGCGGCGCCGAAATCCTCGTCAAGACCCTGCAGGCTGAAAACGTCAAATACATCTGGGGCTATCCCGGTGGCGCGGTGCTGCACATTTACGACGCTTTCTACAAACAGGACACCATCGAGCATGTGCTGGTGCGCCACGAGCAGGCCGCAGTGCATGCCGCTGACGGCTATGCGCGTGCCACCGGGGATGTGGGAGTGGCGCTGGTCACTTCCGGCCCTGGCCTGACAAACGCCGTGACCGGCATCGCCACGGCCTACATGGACAGCATCCCGATGGTGATCATTTCCGGTCAGGTGCCCACGGCCGCCATCGGTCTGGACGCCTTCCAGGAGTGCGACACCGTCGGCATCACCCGCCCCATTGTCAAGCACAACTTCCTGGTCAAGGATGCGCGCGACATGGCCAGCGTGATGAAAAAGGCCTTCCACATTGCCCGCAGCGGCCGCCCTGGCCCGGTGGTGGTGGACGTTCCGAAGGACGTGTCCTTCAACAAGGCCCTCTACACCGGCTACCCCGAATCGGTCGAAATGCGCTCCTATAACCCGGTGCGCAAGGGCCACGGCGGTCAGATCCGCAAGGCACTGCAGCTCTTGATGTCGGCCAAGCGCCCCTACATCTACACCGGCGGCGGTGTGCTCATGAGCGAAGCCAGCGGCGAGCTGCGCGCGTTGGTGGACATGCTGAACTACCCGGTGACCAACACCCTGATGGGCTTGGGCGCCTTCCCGGCCACCGATCGGCGTTTCCTGGGCATGCTGGGCATGCATGGCACGCTGGAAGCCAACAACGCCATGCAGAACTGCGATGTGCTGCTGGCCGTGGGCGCCCGTTTTGACGACCGCGTGATCGGCAACCCCAAGCACTTCGCCTCGGTTGAGCGCAAGATCATCCACATCGACATCGACCCGTCGAGCATTTCCAAGCGCGTCAAGGTGGACGTACCCATCGTGGGCGACGTCAAGGATGTGCTGACCGAGCTCATGGGCATGATCCGCGAGTCTGGCCTCAAGCCCGATGCTGCCGCGCTCAAGGGCTGGTGGGACACGATCGAAGGCTGGCGCTCGCGCGACTGCATGAAGTACGACCGCGGTAACACCTCGGTGATCAAGCCACAGATGGTGGTCGAGACCCTCTGGAACATGACCAAGGATGCCGACGCCTACATCACTTCCGATGTGGGCCAGCACCAGATGTTCGCGGCCCAGTACTACAAGTTCGATCAGCCGCGCCGCTGGATCAACTCCGGCGGTCTGGGCACCATGGGCGTGGGCATTCCGTATGCCATGGGCATCAAGCTGGCCAAGCCCGAGAGTGAGGTGTTCTGCATCACCGGTGAAGGCTCGGTGCAGATGTGCATCCAGGAACTGTCCACCTGCCTGCAGTACAACACCCCGATCAAGATCCTGTCGCTGAACAACCGCTACCTGGGCATGGTGCGCCAGTGGCAGGAGATCGAATACTCCGGCCGTTACAGCCACAGCTACATGGACGCGCTGCCGGACTTCGTGAAACTCGCAGAGGCTTACGGCCACGTCGGCATGCGCATCGAGCGTCCACAAGACGTCGAAGGCGCGCTGATCGAAGCCCGCAAGCTCAAGGACCGCACGGTCTTCATCGATTTCCAGACCGACCCCACCGAGAACGTGTTCCCGATGGTTCAGGCCGGCAAGGGCATCACCGAGATGCTGCTGGGCTCCGAGGACCTTTAATTCTTTCCAATTGTTGAATCTATTGCCCGCCGAGCCTGCGCATTACCGTGCGCAGAGGAGGGCGGCCAAAAACGGCAGTTTTCTGCGACCAAACTTTCTGGTTGCATGCCGTCGCAAAAAGAGGAAGCTGACATGAAACACATCATTGCCGTTCTGATCGAGAACGAAGCCGGGGCCCTGTCCCGCGTCGTGGGCCTGTTTTCGGCCCGCGGCTACAACATCGAGTCCCTGACGGTGGCCCCCACCGAAGACCCGAGCCTCTCGCGCATGACCATCCAGACCACCGGGTCCGATGACGTGATCGAGCAGATCACCAAGCACCTCAACCGCCTCATCGAGGTGGTCAAGGTGGTGGACCTGACCGAGGGTGCCTTCACCGAGCGCGAACTCATGCTCATCAAGGTCCGTGCCGTGGGCAAGGAGCGCGAAGAGATGAAGCGCATGGCCGACATCTTCCGCGGACGCATCATCGATGTGACCGAGAAGACCTACACCATTGAGCTCACCGGTGACGCCGGCAAGCTCGATGCCTTCATTGAGGCGGTGGACCGTACCGCCATTTTGGAAACCGTGCGCACCGGCACCAGCGGCATCGGCCGCGGTGAGCGCATCTTGAGGGTCTGATCCACGGCCCGTTAACCCTGACGAGCCC
>CAXRGK010000293.1:0-3686 GCA_964230145.1 Burkholderiaceae bacterium
CCCAGGTGGGCACCGACATGCTGTTCGAGCAGATTCCTGCTTATCTGGAATACTTCGGCTTGCCCAGCACCACGGCCGAAGAACTGCGCCGTGTGGCCAAACTGAGCTATTGATTCTGTAGGAGGCCGCCCCTGCGGCCGAATGGGGTTTGCGCGCAGGGGCGCGCTCCTGCCCTGATGTCCCTTGATTCCTGGAGATGCAAGATGACCCTGAACAAACCCCACCGCGAAGACGTGCCCGAAATGCCCAATCGGCTGGGCATTGCCGGTATCGAGTTCATCGAATACGCCACCAGTCGCCCCCAGGCGCTGGGGCAGGTGCTGGAAAACATGGGCGTTCGCCCGGTGGCCCGCCACCGCTCGCGTGAAGTGACGCTCTACCGCCAGGGCGACATGAACCTGGTGGTCAACGCCAACCCCGACGATGCGCGCGTGAGCGGCACGGTGGATGGCGAGCCGGTCATCTCGGCCGTGGCTTTCCGCGTGCAGGACGCCCTCAAGGCCCACACCCGCTGTCTTGAGCTGGGCGCCTGGGGCGTGCCCAGCCAGGCGCAAGCCATGGAGCTGCACATCCCGGCCATCCACGGTCCGGGCCGCAGCCGTTTCTATTTCGTCGATCGCTGGCAGGAGTTCTCGATCTACGACATCGATTTCAAGCCCATCCCCACGGTGGACCAGCATCCCCCCGCGCTGTCGGGCATGAGCTACTTTGGTGTGGTGCAGTACATCGGCGCCGGTCGCAGCGCCGACTGGCTGACCTATTACGAACACATGTTCGACTTTGTCTCGATTCCGGATGAAGAGCGTTTCGGCATCCTGCCCAAGGGCAAGCTGATGAAGAGTCCATGCGGCTCCTTTTTGTGGCAGCTGGTGGAACCGGACCCGTGGATGGAGTCGGGCGATGAAGGCCCCGAGTGCCTCAAACGCATCGGCTTTGGCGTGTCCGACGTGGGCGAGGCCGTCAAGGCGCTCAAGGCGCATGGCGTGGAGTTCGTTGAATCGACCCAGCTGCACCCCGAAGACCGCGGCGCGCTCACGCGCAGCGTGCTGGGTTCGGTGGCGTTCGAATTGGTCCACAAATAAAGGAAATCCGTTATGAACATGCTCGACGGCTACGGGATGGACACCATCACCCTGGCGGGCTCGCTGGAGGCGAAGCTCGCGGCCATGAAGCGGGCGGGTTTTTCGCAAGTCATGCTGATGGCGCGCGACCTCGTCACGCATCCCGGCGGCGTGCCGGCTGCTGTGCAGGCCGTGCAGGACAGTGGTCTGCGGCCCACCGGCTTTCAGGTGCTGCGCGACTTTGAAGGCCTGTCGGGTCACCTGCACGGCTACAAGGTGGACATCGCCAAATCCATGCTGGAAATGTGCGCGGCCACGGGCAGCAAGGTGCTGCTGGCCTGCTCGTCCACCTCGCGCCACGCGACGCAGGACCTCGACGCGATTGCAGCCGACCTGCAAAAACTCGCCATGCTGGCGCTGCCTCTGGGCATCAAGGTGGCTTACGAGGCGCTGTCCTGGGGCCGCACGGTCAACGAGTTTCCGGTCAGCTGGGACGTGGTCTGCCGCGCCGACTGCCCCAACCTCGGCATCGGTCTGGATTCCTTCCACATCTTTGCCGCCAAGTCTTCGCTGGACGCGATCGAGGAACTCGACCCCGAGAAGATTTTCCTGGTGCAGCTGTCAGACTTCATGTGGCAGGAAACGCCAACCTTTGAAGAGCGCATGACCACCGCGCGCACCTTCCGCGTGTTCCCCGGCGAGGGCGTGCACAGCGAGCAGCTGGCCGATCTGGTGATGCGCCTGGACCGCATTGGCTACCGCGGCGACTACAGCTTCGAGGTCTTCAACGACGACTACCAGCAGCTGCCGCTGGACACTGTGGCCGAACGCGCGCGCCGCAGTGCAGTGTGGTTGCACGAGAACGTGCTGCACCGCTCGGCACCCTTGCCGTCCTGGACCCGCAGGCAGGCCTGAGGCGTCTTCAGTCCGCGAATTGCATGCCGATGTGGCCCAGCACGCCAAAGTCGGCCTCAACGGTGTCTCCCTCGGCCAGTTCCAGCGGAACCATGCAGGTGCCGGTGGTGACGAATTGGCCCGCTTGCAGGCCGATGCCCTGCACACGCAGCTCATTGACGAGCCAGGTCAGGGCGATGCGCGGATCACCCAGCACGGCCGCGCCGCTGCCTTGCCGATCCCAGTGGCTGCCGTCACGGTGCGTCACGCATGCCCTGACCGGGTGGGTGCTGAGGTCCAGCTCTTGCCAGCCCTCCGGTGCCCGGGGGCCCAGGATGAACTGGTGGGCGCAGGCGTTGTCTGCCAGCAGCTGGGCCTCTCCTGCCTGGGTGAATTCGGCAAAGCGGGAGTTGGGGATCTCGATCGACGGGTGCAGGCTGGCCACGGCGGCCATCACTTCATCGAGTTCGTAAGCGCTGGCTCGGGCGGCCAGGTCATGCGCGAACACGAAAGCCATTTCCGTTTCGGCCACTTTCATGCGGTTGCCCTGGGGCGGCACCTTGGCGCCGGGCTCAAGCATCTGCCCTGAAAGAATGCGGCCGGCCAGGGGGCCGCTGACATTGATGTGGCTTTGGCCAGCCGTGCTGGTGGCGGCGATTTTCCAGCCCCGTACCTGGCGGCCGGAGGCCTCGGGCAGGCAGGCCTGAATGGCATAGCCCGCGGCACGCGTATGCGGTCGACAGCTGTCGGGCAGCGTGTCCAGCGTGGTGCCTGCCAGCCAGTGTTGCCAGAGTTGTTGTGCCGCTTGCAGGGAAGGGTTGTTGTGCATGGTGTCCACGGATTCAGAAGGTCGCAGCATAACGTCAGCGGACGCCTGAGGCAGGCATGCAGGTGGTCGCCCCGGTCTCGTGTGTGTCAGGCGGAGGGCGGCACGCATTGCCGGTCACGCCGAAGTCGCGTTTAATCGGCCTCCATCAACGACAGGAGCATGAATGTGGCCATTTATGAATTGAGAACCTACTCGGTGGTGGTGGGCAAGATGGGTGAGGTGGTGTCCCTTTACGCGAACGAAGGCTGGCCGGCGCTGGCGCGGCATCCGCAAAAACTGGTGGGGTATTTCACGGGCGACGTGGGCGCGCTCAACGAGTTGATCCACGTCTGGAAATTCGATGACGACGCTGACCGCCGTGCGTTCTGGGCGGGGGTCCTGGCCGACCCGGACTTCCTGGCTTTTGTCGGCAAGCTGCGGCCGTTGCTGCGCGAACAGAGCAACAAGCTGATGACGGCCGCGCCCTGGGGCCCCCATCCCTGAGGCTGTAGGTCTGGCTTGTATCCCGCCCTCGGGCGGGATTTTTTTGGTTTTTTCATAACGGCCTCATCTTGTAAAAATGCAAATATGTTGTCTTTAAAAGGGGTTGGATGCTGAACTGATTGATGTCTTTATTAGGGTAAACCACGGGTTAATTCCCGTTTCCCATCATTGATTGCAGCCCAATCCATTCCTAGAATGCGCAAACATATTTGCATATATCAACCTTTGGAGCGCAACATGACAGGATTGGATGGACGAGTGGTGGTGGTGACCGGCGGCGGTGGCGGCATTGGCGGGGCCACCTGCAAACGTTTTGCCAAAGAAGGCGCCAAAGTGGCGGTGTTCGACATGAACCTGGCCGCCGCGCAGAAAGTGGCGGAGATCGGAAGAGCACACGTCTGAACTCCAGTCACACTGGT
>CAXRGK010000294.1:0-3230 GCA_964230145.1 Burkholderiaceae bacterium
GCGCCCCCCCCCCCACCCACCCGACAAACACCCGCCCCCAATAGCGGACAATCACCCCCAAACCAAAGCTGTCACACCGTGTCTCCCCATCTCCCGATCCTGCGCGAAGTCTTCGGCTACGACGCCTTTCGCGGCCCCCAGCAGGACATCATCGACCACGTCGCTGCAGGCGGTGACGCGCTGGTGCTCATGCCCACGGGCGGCGGCAAAAGCCTGTGTTACCAGATCCCGGCCATTGCACGCGCACGCAACGGGCTGGGCGTGACCATCGTCGTCTCGCCGCTGATCGCGCTCATGCACGACCAGGTGGGCGCGCTGCACGAGGCCGGTGTGGAAGCCGCCTTTTTGAACAGCACGCTGAGCAGCGAGGAAGCCTTTGACACCGAGCGCCGCCTGATGCGCGGCGAGATCACGCTGCTGTACGCCGCGCCCGAGCGCGTGACCACCGCCAAGTTCCTCGGCCAGCTCGAATCGCTGCGCGAGCGCGGGCTGCTTTCGCTGTTCGCCATCGACGAAGCCCATTGCGTGAGCCAGTGGGGCCACGATTTCCGGCCCGAATACCGAGGCCTTGCGGTACTGCACGAACGCTTTGCCGATGTGCCGCGCGTGGCGCTGACCGCCACCGCTGATGCGCTCACGCGTGCCGACATCGTCGAGCGGCTTCAGCTGCAGGACGCGCGCCAGTTCGTCAGCAGTTTTGACCGGCCCAACATCCGCTACACCATCGTCGAAAAAAAGGACGCGACCACCCAGCTGCTGCGCTTCATCGAGCGCGAACACACCGATGAAGCCGGCGTGGTGTACTGCCAGTCGCGCAAACGCGTCGAAGAAGTGGCCGAACAGCTGGTGCAGGCCGGCATCCGTGCGCTGCCCTACCACGCGGGGCTCGCACCCGAGCTGCGGCAGAAACACCAGAACGCATTCCTGCGCGAAGACGGCGTGGTCATGGTCGCCACCATTGCGTTTGGCATGGGCATCGACAAGCCCGATGTGCGCTTTGTGGCGCACCTGGACATGCCCAAGAACATCGAAGGCTACTACCAGGAAACCGGCCGCGCCGGGCGCGACGGGCTCGCGTCGGATGCGTGGATGGCCTACGGCCTGCAGGACGTGGTCAACCAGCGCCGCATGATCGACGAAAGCCCTGCGGCCGAGGAGTTCAAGCAGGTCATGCGCGGCAAGCTCGACGCGCTGCTGGCCCTGGCCGAAGCGACCGACTGCCGACGTGCGCGGCTGCTGGGCTACTTTGGCGAAACCTACAGCGGGCAGCAGGACAGCGGCGGCGGCATCTACATGCCGTATTGCGGCAACTGCGACAACTGCCTCAATCCGCCCGAAGTCTGGGACGGCACGGACGCCGCACGAAAGCTGCTGTCCACCGTCTACCGCTGCCAGCAGGCCAGCCGCAGCGGCTTTGGCGCCGCGCACACCCTGGACATCGTGCGCGGCAAGCTGACCGACAAGGTCCGGCAGCGCGGGCACGACCAGCTGAGCACCTTTGGCGTGGGCGCCGACTACAGCGAGCAGCAATTGCGCGCGGTGCTGCGCCAGCTGATCGCACTGGGCGCGCTAAACGTCCGCAGCGAAGACGGCTTCAACACGCTGGAGCTGACCGATGGTTCGCGTCCGGTGCTGCGCGGGGAGCAGTCGGTTTTGTTGCGTGAATCGGTCACCGCCGAGAAAACCTCGCGCAGCAAAAGCAAGGGCCGCACCGCCCCCACAGTGGCCGCCGCCAACCTGGGGCAGGAGGCGATGGTGCGTTTCATTCACCTCAAGGCCTGGCGCGCCGAGGTTGCCCGAGAACACAACCTGCCCGCCTACGTCATCTTCCACGACGCCACGCTCGCCGCCATTGCCGAAGCCGCGCCGCAGTCGCTGGCAGACCTGCAGGGCATCAGCGGCATTGGCACCAAAAAGCTCGAGGCCTATGGCGAGCAGGTGCTGCAGGTGTGCCGGGCGAGCTGACGCACAGACAAACAGACGCCCTCCCAGTACCTTGCGGCATCGTTTTGGATGCCCGCAAGGATCTTGTCCCATGAAAACCGCGACCGCCGTTCTGCGCCACGAACACGAGGCCATCGTGCTGGCCCTGCGCATCCTGGCCGAAATCGACCGGCATGCCATTGCGCACGACCCCGTGGAGCGGCAGGACCTGCAGGCACTGGTGGACTTTCTGGCGGAGTTTGCCGACACCTGCCACCACGGCAAGGAAGAACAGCTGCTGTTCCCGCGCCTGGCGCAGACCGGCAACCCGAAAGTGCAGCACACGGTGGAACGCCTGCTGCCCGAGCATGCCCGCGGGCGGCACTGGATCGGCAAAATGCGCCAGGCCCTGCAGCCCTTGCGGCCCGAGGCCTTTCACGAGGCGGCGCGGGCTTACGCCCAGCTGCTGCTGACGCACATCGAGCAGGAAAACACCGTGCTGTTCCCCATGGCCGAACAACTCCTGAGCACCGAAGAACTGATCGCCCTGTCGCGCGAGTTCGACACGTTTGAGCGACAGGTCATGGGCCCCGAGCGCCATGAGGCACTGCACGACCTGCTGAGCCGGCTTCAGACGCGTTACAGCATCTAAAGCCGCTGCGTACAGCGCTCAAATCACGCCACGACGCAGCTGGTCACGTTCCATCGACTCAAACAGCGCCTTGAAGTTGCCTTCGCCGAAACCTTCGTCGGCCTTGCGCTGGATGAATTCGAAGAACACCGGGCCCAACAGCGTCTGGCTGAAGATCTGCAGCAACAGACGCTTCTCGCCATTCGCGGTGGAGCCGTCAAGCAGGATGCCCCGCGTCTGCAGCTCACCCACTGGTTCACCGTGACCGGGCAGGCGTTCGGCCAGCATTTCGTAGTAGATGTCGTTGGGCGCGGTCATGAGCGGGATGCCGGCCATCTGCAGCGCATCCACGCTGGCGAGGATGTCATCCGTCAGCAGCGCAATGTGCTGGATGCCCTCGCCGTTGAACTGCTGCAGGTATTCCTGGATCTGCCCGCCGTTGGCGCCCGACTCCTCGTTGAGCGGGATGCGGATCAGGCCGTCGGGCGCGGTCATGGCGCGGCTGGTCAGGCCGGTGTACTCGCCCTGGATGTCGAAGTAGCGGATCTCGCGGAAATTGAAAATGCGCTCGTAAAAGCTGCCCCAGAACGCCATGCGGCCCTTGTAGACATTGTGCGTGAGGTGATCGATCATTTTGAAGCCATGCCCCACCGGATGGCGCTCGGCGCCAGGCAGC
>CAXRGK010000295.1:0-8939 GCA_964230145.1 Burkholderiaceae bacterium
GGCTCGCACCTGATCCAGTCCATGGTCGGCCAGCCGTATGACGACATCAAGGACGCGGTGTGGGACGAGCTCAAGAGCCATTTCCGCCCCGAGTTCCTCAACCGCATCGACGAGACGGTAGTCTTCCACGGGCTGGACGCCCAGCACATCGCCTCGATCGCGAAGATCCAGTTGCAGGCCCTGCGCGAGCGCCTGGCCCGCATGGATCTGGAGCTTGATGTCAACGAACCCGCGCTGGCCGAACTGGCCAAGGTCGGTTTCGATCCGGTGTTCGGTGCACGCCCGCTCAAGCGCGCCATCCAGCAGCGCATCGAGAACCCGCTCTCCAAGCATTTGCTGGAGGGCAGGTTCCCGCCGAAGACGCGCATCGGGGTGTCGGTGGATCCGGTACGCAACCCGGGTGTGTTCGACTTTGCCGGGCAGGCCATCGATTGATGGCTGGCGTCTTGTAGGAGCGCGCCCCCGCGCGCGAAAATTTTTCGACCGCAGGGGCGGTCTCCTACAGCACGGCTTGTGAGGGCCTTGTCGCCTGTGGACCGCGGGCTGGAGGGTGGGGACGTATGATCCCGCCTTCCGGCCCGCGGCCTTTTCGTTTTGCAGGATTCCTCGATGACCTCCGCCACGCTCGAAACTCCCGTGCCTTTGCGTCAGGACGCCTCCGTCATGGGGCTGGTGGGTCTGGCCCATGCCTGCTCGCATTTCTCGCACCTGCTGCTGCCCGTCATGTTCCCGGTGTTCATGAAGGAGTTCGGCTGGTCTTTTTCCGAGTTGGGTCTGATGTCCACCGTGTTCTTTGTGGTCTCGGGGGTGGGGCAGGCTTCGGCGGGTTTTGTGGTGGACCGTCTCGGCGCACGGCCGGTCATGTGGGCCTCGGTGGCCATGTTCGTGCTGGCCTGTCTGGTGGCGGCGAGCGCCACTGGCTACAGCGGCATGCTGCTGGCGGCGGTGCTGGCGGGCCTGGGCAACTGCGCCTTCCACCCGGTGGACTTCACCATCCTCAACCAGCGCATCTCGACGCCGCGTCTGGGCTATGCCTTCAGTGTGCACGGCCTGACCGGCAATCTGGGCTGGGCGGCGGCCCCGGCTTTCCTGATGGGCATCACTGCACTGGCGGGCTGGCGTGCCGCCTACATTGCTGCAGCGCTGCTCTACGCGGGCATCCTTGCGCTGCTGGTGCTGCGCAAGGACCTGCTGCAGACCACGCCACGTCCGAAACCGCAGAGCGGGCATGCCGGCGAGTCCGACCTGGCTTTCTTGCGCCTGCCGGTGGTCTGGTGGTGCTTCACCTTCTTTTTGCTGTCGACCATGACACTGGCCGTGGTGCAGAACTTCTCGGTGCCCATCCTCAAGGCCCTGCAGAACGTGAGTCTGGAGACCGCCTCGATGACGCTGACGGCCTACATGCTTTGCGGAGCGGTGGGCATGTTCGTGGGCGGCTTTGTGGCGGCCCAGTACCCGCGCTGGAGTGACCGCGTGGTGGCTTCCTGCATGACCGGTGCCGCCGTGTGCATGGCCTTGTGCGCCAGCGGCGTGTTTGGTGCCACCGGCACGCTGGCCGTGCTGGCGGCCACAGGGTTTGCCGTGGGTGTGGGCGGTCCCAGCCGCGACCTGATGATCAAGAAAGCCACGCCCAAAGGCGCTACGGGCCGTGTGTATGGCCTGGTGTACTCGGGACTGGATACCGGCTTTGCCATCTCGCCGCTGATCTTCGGCGTCTTCATGGATCGGGGCTGGTACGCGGCCACGCTGCTGGGCGCAGCGCTGGTGCTGCTGCTGAGCGTGGGCGCGGCGCTTGGCGTGGGCAAACGCACGGCACACGCCTGATTCTTTGCAGGAGCACGCCCCGCGCGCGAAGTTTGTTCGGCCGCAGGAGCAGCCTCCTACAGGAAGATGGACCTGCCTTTGTGGGAGCGCGCCCCCGCGCGCGAACGCCTTCCGTCGCAGGGGCGACCTTCCACAGGTGACAGCTGTCGATATGGCGCGGTTGCACAATGCGGACATGACTGCACCACTTGCCGGCCACCTGCTTGTCGAATGCCTTCTGGCCCAAGGCGTTACCCATGCGTTTGGCGTGCCGGGCGAAAGCTATCTGGCCGTGCTGGACGGTTTTCACCTCTACCGCGACCAGATCCGTTTCATCACCTGCCGTCAAGAGGGGGGCGCAGCCTTCATGGCCGATGCACAGGGCCGCCTGACCGGGAGACCAGGGGTGTGTTTCGTGACCCGCGGCCCGGGTGCCACCAACGCGTCCATTGGCGTGCACACCGCCTTTCAGGACTCGACGCCCATGGTGTTGTTCGTCGGTGATGTGGCAAGCGACACTCGCGACCGCGAGGCCTTCCAGGAACTGGATTACACCCATTTCTTCGGTCCGTCTACCAAGGGCATGGCCAAGCGGGTCGAGCGCATCGACGATCCGAAACGCATTCCCGAATACATTGCCCGTGCCTTTGCCACCGCCATGAACGGTCGTCCCGGACCGGTGGTACTGGTGCTGCCTGAAGACATGCTGACGCAGCCGGTGCCCGGTTTGCGGCCCTTGCCTCGGGTGGAGCCGGTGCAGTCCTGGAGTGATCCGGGTGCGCTGCGCGACTTGCGCGAACTGCTTGTGCAAAGCCAGCGCCCGTTGGTGATCGCTGGCGGTGGTGGCTGGACGCCACAGGCCGCGCAGGCGCTGCAGCGCTTTGCAGAGAACTGGCAGCTGCCGGTCACCAATGCCTTCCGCTACCAGGACACCTTCGACAACCGCCACCCGCTGTATGCCGGTGACGTGGGCATTGCCATCAACCCCAGGCTGGCGCAGCGCGTCAAGGACGCCGATCTGATCATCGCCATCGGCCCGCGTCTGGGCGAGATGACCACCAGCGGCTACACCTTGCTGCAGGTCCCCAAACCTCACCAAAAACTGGTGCACATTCATTCAAGTGCCGAGGAGCTCAACCGCGTCTACCAGGCCGACTTGGCCATCTGCGCCACCATGAATGCGGCCGCCCGCAGCCTGGAGGTGCTGGCGGCACCCGCGCAACTGCCTTGGACCGATTGGACGCAGCAGGCCCATGCCGACTATCTGGGCAATCTGCAGCCGCAGGCCTTGCCCGGACCCATCGACATGCACGCCGTGGTGCAGTGCCTGCAAAAGCACTTGCCCGAAGATGCGGTGCTGACCAACGGCGCCGGCAACTTTGCCAGCTGGGTGCACCGCTTCTACCAGCATCCCGGGCTGGCATTGGGCCACAAGGTGCAGCTGGCGCCGACAGCAGGCTCCATGGGTTACGGCGTTCCGGCGGGCATTGCAGCCAACCTCCTGACCGGGCGGGTGGCTTTCACGATTGCCGGTGACGGTGACTTCCTGATGACGGGGCAGGAGCTGGCCACGGCCATGCAGCACGGCGGCAAGAGCATCGTTGTGCTGCTCAACAACGGCATGTACGGCACCATCCGCATGCACCAGGAACGCGAGTACCCCACGCATGTGTCGGGCTCCAGTCTGGCCAACCCCGACTTTGCGGCGTTGGCGCGTGCCTATGGCTATGCCGGCACGCGTATCACCAGCACGGCCGAGTTCGAGCCTGCACTGCTGCAGGCCCTGCAGCGGCCCGAAGGCACGCTGATCGAGATCATGCTGGACCCCGAGGTCATCACCACGCGCGCCACGCTGCAGTCCATTCAGCAGGCGGCATTGCAAAAGCGTTGAAGCGTGTTTGCAGCAGACAACAAAAAACCCGCCTCGGCGGGTTTTTTGTTGGGCGGTCAAAGCATCACTTGAGGTGCTTGCCGATCAGGCCGGCCATTTCGAACATGGTGACCTGGGCTTTGTTGAAGATGGCCTTGAGCTTGTCATCGGCATTGATGGCGCGCTTGTTCACGGCGTCTTGCAGACCGTGCTTCTTGATGTAAGCCCACATCTTGCTGACCACTTCGGTACGGGCCAGCGGCGTCGAACCCACCACAGCTGCCAGAGCAGCGCTGGGGGTCAGGGCTTTCATGAACGCTGCATTGGGGGTGCGCTTCTTGGCGGGAGCCTTTTTGGCTGCAGGTTTTTTGGCCGGGGCGGCTTTTTTGGCGGGCGCGGCCTTCTTGGCGGCTACTTTCTTGGCGGGAGCTGCAGCTTTCTTGGCTGCGGGCTTCTTTGCCGGTGCTGCCTTCTTGGCGGGAGCAGCTTTTTTGGCCGGGGTCTTCTTTGCAGTTGCCATGGAT
This sequence comes from Burkholderiaceae bacterium, assembly GCA_964230145.1. Classification (GTDB taxonomy): domain Bacteria; phylum Pseudomonadota; class Gammaproteobacteria; order Burkholderiales; family Burkholderiaceae_C; genus Limnohabitans_A. The sequence continues at coordinate 4,198 of CAXRGK010000295.1, forward strand.
GTTTTCCTTTGATCGGAATAGGTTCAAACGCTGGAAACAGCGCGTCTCCAGCTCTGGGCATGCTAAAGGAGAAGGCGAGCGTTTCCAAGCGGGAAGACCATATTTTTGATGTCGGTGTTGCGGATTTGTCGCCGCTTTCGGGTGCGCGCGCGGATGTGGTGCAAGGCTCTTGGCTGTGGTGCATGTCAGGGCCCGCTTTCAGGGCATTTCATGATCGTTTGTTATTTTTCTCAATGTGGAATATGGGGCCGGGTAGATTGTTTTTGTATTTCTCGATATGGAAAAGACGTTTTCATATTGAGAGATTGTGTTCATAAGTTGTTGAATTAAAACAAATAAAAAAATATCTTGTATAAGACATAAGATGTTTTCTTGGTCTTATATAAGAGTTAAGATGAACCCATCGATGCAGACCACAGGGTGTCATCGACAGGGTTCAACTTCACTCTTGTCAGGAGCTTCAAATGCCTCAAAACATCACCGAACAACTCAGCCGCGAACAACAGATCGCCGCTCTCGAAAAAGATTGGGCCACCAACCCCCGCTGGAAAGGCGTCAAGCGAGGCTACTCGGCTGCGGACGTTGTGCGCCTGCGTGGCAGCATGCCCATCGAGCACACGCTGGCCAAGCGCGGCGCCGAGAAGCTGTGGGACAAGGTCAACGGCGGTGCCAAGAAGGGCTATGTGAACGCCTTCGGCGCCATCAGCGCCGGTCAGGCGATGCAGCAGGCCAAAGCCGGCCTGGAAGCTGTGTACCTCTCGGGCTGGCAGGTGGCTGCTGACGGCAACACCTCTGAGACCATGTACCCCGACCAGTCGCTGTACGCCTACGACTCGGTGCCGACCATGGTGCGCCGCATCAACAACACTTTCAAGCGCGCCGATGAAATCCAGTGGGGCCGTGGCATCAACCCTGGTGACAAGGAGTTCATCGATTACTTCCTGCCCATCGTGGCCGATGCGGAAGCCGGTTTCGGCGGCGTGCTCAATGCCTTCGAACTGATGAAGAACATGATCTCCGCCGGTGCGGCCGGCGTGCACTTTGAAGACCAGCTCGCTGCGGTCAAGAAGTGCGGTCACATGGGTGGCAAGGTGCTGGTGCCTACGCAGGAAGCCTGCGAGAAGCTGATCGCTGCCCGCTTCGCGGCCGACACCATGGGCGTGCCCACGCTGATCCTGGCCCGCACCGACGCCGAAGCTGCCAACCTGATCACCAGCGACCACGACGCCAACGACAAGCCCTTCCTGACCGGTGAGCGCACCCAAGAAGGCTTCTACCGCGTCAAGAATGGTCTGGAGCAAGCCATCAGCCGCGGTGTGGCCTATGCCCCCTACGCCGATCTGGTGTGGTGCGAAACCGGCACGCCCGACCTGGGCTTCGCCCGTGAATTCGCCCAGGCCGTGCACGCGGCCTGCCCTGGCAAGCTGCTGTCCTACAACTGCTCGCCGTCCTTCAACTGGAAGAAGAACCTGGACGATGCCACCATCGCCAAATTCCAGGACGAGTTGTCCGCACTGGGCTACAAGTACCAGTTCATCACGCTGGCTGGCATCCACATCAACTGGTACAACACTTTCCAGTTCGCCCACGCTTACGCCCGCGGCGAAGGCATGAAGCACTACACCGAGATGGTGCAGGAGCCCGAATTCGCCGCCCGCGAAAAAGGCTACACCTTCGTGTCGCACCAGCAGGAAGTCGGTGCTGGTTACTTCGACGATGTGACCACCGTGATCCAGGGCGGTTCGTCCTCTGTGAAGGCCCTGACCGGTTCCACCGAAGAAGAGCAATTCCACTGATCTTGAGCAGCGTCTGAAAAGGCGCTGGCTTCAGCAAGCCACCTGATGCTTCGGTGTCGGGTGGCTTTTTTGCGTCTGGGGTCTGCAGGGTCATGCATTGGCACAGGCGTAAAAAAACCACCCCATGCGGGGTGGTTTGGCGATGGCCGCAGAAAACGGTCAGGCCACGCTGGCCAGTGCGGCATTGAAGGTCTGGCTCGGGCACATGATGGCCTTGAGCTTGTCGACAGCGGGCAGGTAGTAGCCGCCGATGTCGACGGCCTTGCCTTGCACGGCCTGCAGTTCGGCCACGATCTTGGCTTCGCTGTCGGCCAGTTGCTTGGCCAGCGGTGCAAACTTGGCAGCCAGCGCCTTGTCTTCGGTCTGCGCAGCCAGTTCCTGCGCCCAGTACATGGCCAGGTAGAACTGGCTGCCGCGGTTGTCCAGCTCGCCGGTCTTGGGCGAGGGGCTCTTGCGGTTGTCGAGCAGCTTGCCAGTGGCCGCGTCCAGGGTCTTGGCCAGCAACTTGGCGGCGGCGTTGTTGTTCTTGATGCCCAGATCCTCCAGCGACACGGCCAGGGCCAGGAATTCACCCAGCGAATCCCAGCGCAGGTGGTTTTCTTCGACCAGCTGCTGAACGTGCTTGGGCGCGGAGCCGCCGGCACCGGTTTCGTACATGCCGCCGCCGGCCATCAGCGGGACGATGGACAGCATCTTGGCCGAGGTGCCCAGTTCCATGATGGGGAACAGGTCGGTCAGGTAGTCGCGCAGGATGTTGCCGGTGGCGCTGATGGTGTCCAGGCCGCGAATCACGCGCTCCAGGGTGTAACGCATGGCACGCACCTGGCTCATGATCTGGATGTCCAGGCCGGTGGTGTTGTGCTCGTGCAGGTACATCTTGACCTTGGTGATCAGCTGGGCTTCGTGCGGACGGTAGGCGTCCAGCCAGAAAACCACAGGCATGCCGGAGTTGCGTGCGCGGGTGACGGCCAGCTTGACCCAGTCGCGGATCGCGGCGTCCTTGCACTGGCACATGCGCCAGATGTCGCCTTCTTCCACTGCCTGGCTCATCAGTACTTCACCGGTGTTGATGTCGGTGATATTGGCCACGCCGTCTTCAGGGATCTCGAAGGTCTTGTCGTGCGAGCCGTACTCTTCGGCCTGCTGGGCCATCAGACCGACGTTGGGGACGGTGCCCATGGTGCGGGGATCGAAGGCGCCATGCCACTTGCAGAAGTTGATCATCTCCTGGTAGATGCGGGCGAAGGTCGATTCGGGCATCACGGCCTTGACGTCCTTGAGGCGGCCGTCGGCGCCCCACATCTTGCCACCGTTGCGGATCATGGCGGGCATGGAGGCGTCCACGATGATGTCGTTGGGCGAGTGGAAGTTGGTGATGCCTTTGGCCGAGTCCACCATGGCCAGCTCAGGACGGTGTTCGTGGCAGGCGTGCAGGTCGCGCTTGATCTCTTCCTGCTTGGACTGGGGCAGGGTGGCGATCTTGTTGTAGAGATCGACCATGCCGTTGTTGACGTTCACACCCAGATCCTTGAAGGTCTGAGCGTGCTTTTCAAAGGCTTCCTTGTAGAAGATCTTGACGCAGTGGCCGAACACGATGGGGTGCGAAACCTTCATCATGGTGGCCTTGACGTGCAGCGAGAACATCACGCCGGTCTTGCGGGCATCTTCGATTTCCTTTTCGTAGAAGGCCAGCAGGGCCTTCTTGCTCATGTACATGCTGTCGATGACTTCACGATCGAGCAGCGACACCTTCTGTTTGAGCACGATGGTCTTGCCGGACTTGGTGATCAGCTCCATCTTCACGTCACGGGCGCGGTCCAGGGTCATGGACTTTTCGCCATGGTAGAAGTCACCGTGGTGCATGTGCGAGACATGTGTGCGCGAGGCCTGGCTCCACTCGGCCATGCTGTGGGGGTTCTTGCGGGCGTATTCCTTGACAGCCTTGGGGGCCCGGCGGTCTGAGTTGCCTTCGCGCAGTACGGGGTTGACGGCCGAACCCAGGCACTTGCCGTAGCGGGTTTTGATGGCCTTTTCTTCGTCGTTCTTGGGGTTTTCAGGGAAGTCGGGAATGGCGTAACCCTTGCCCTGCAGCTCCTTGATGGCGGCCACCAGCTGGGCCACCGAGGCGCTGATGTTGGGCAGCTTGATGATGTTGGCTTCGGGGCGCAGGGTCAGCTTGCCCAACTCGGCCAGGTTGTTGGGGACCTGCTGCTCGGGCTTGAGGAACTCGGGGAACTCACCCAGGATGCGGGCGGCCACCGAAATGTCACTGGTTTCGACCGTGATGCCAGCGGGCTTGGTGAAGCTGCGGATGACGGGCAGAAATGCTTCCGTCGCCAGGCGAGGGGCCTCGTCGGTGAGCGTGTAAATGATCTTGGATGCGTCGGCAGAGGTTGTCATCGTGGTACGTCTTTTTGCAGGATGAAATCGAAAGACATGATCTTAAACCAGTCCACCCAACGTGGGGCTGACGACAGGCCTGAGACAATTGCAGCATGAGCGAACAACAAGAGAATTTCAACCCTGCCCCCGATGCCCCTTCCAGCGACGACCTGCCCGAGGGCTGGCTGCGCGTGGGCGCCCTGGACATGGACGCCCAGGGCATCGCCCGTCGCCCCGACGGCAAGGTGGTGTTCATCGAAGGGGCGCTGCCTTGCGAGATCGTGTCGGTCAAGGTCAGCCGCAAGAAGAATAACTGGGAACAGGGGACAGTCACCGAGATCCACCACGAGTCAAGCCAGCGAGTCACGCCCGGCTGCCCGCACTTCGGCCTGCACCAGGGGGCCTGCGGCGGCTGCAAGATGCAGCATCTGGACGCGTCTGCGCAGGTGGCCATCAAGCAGCGGGTGCTCGAGGACAACCTCTGGCATCTGGCCAAGGTCAAGGCCGAGTCTTTGCTGCGCCCGATTCAGGGGCCGGCCTGGGGCTACCGTTACCGCGCCCGGA
>CAXRGK010000296.1:0-5361 GCA_964230145.1 Burkholderiaceae bacterium
CTCTTTCCCTACACGACGCTCTTCCGATCTCCGCGCCTTCCTGCCCGGCTCGCTGGTCGACACCCGCCCCACCAAGGACCTCACGCCCTACGAGAACAAGACCCTGGAATTCAAGGTCATCAAGCTCGACCGCAAGCGCAACAACGTGGTGCTCAGCCGCCGCGCCGTGATCGAAGCCTCCATGGGCGAAGAACGTGCCAAGCTGATGGAAACCCTGCGCGAAGGCGCCATCGTCACCGGCGTGGTCAAGAACATCACCGAATACGGTGCATTCGTGGACCTGGGCGGCATCGACGGCCTGCTGCACATCACCGACATGGCCTGGCGCCGTGTGCGTCACCCCTCCGAGGTGGTGACCGTGGGTCAGGAACTCACCGCCAAGGTCCTGAAGTTCGACAGCGAGAAGAACCGCGTGTCGTTGGGCTTGAAGCAGTTGGGCGACGACCCCTGGATGGGCGTGGCCCGCCGCTACCCGGCCAACACCCGCCTGTTCGGCAAGGTCACGAACATCGCCGACTACGGCGCGTTCGTCGAGATCGAGGATGGCGTCGAAGGTCTCGTACACGTCTCGGAAATGGATTGGACCAACAAGAACGTCAGCCCCGCCAAGATCGTCGCCCTGGGCGACGAAGTTGAAGTGATGGTGCTGGAGATCGACGAAGACAAGCGCCGCATCTCCCTGGGCATGAAGCAGTGCCGTGCCAACCCCTGGCAGGAATTCGCCCAGAACACCAAGCGCGGCGACCGCGTCAAGGGCCCGATCAAGTCGATCACCGACTTCGGCGTGTTCGTGGGTCTGGCTGCAGGCATCGACGGCCTGGTGCACCTGTCCGACCTGTCCTGGAACGAAGCCGGCGAGCAAGCCGTGCGCGAGTACAAGAAGGGCCAGGAAGTGGAAGCCATCGTGCTGGCCATCGACGTGGACCGCGAGCGCATCTCTTTGGGCATCAAGCAGCTCGACGGAGACCCGTTCTCCACCTTCGTGTCGGTCAACGACAAGGGTTCCGTGGTGACCGGCAAGGTCAAGACCGTGGACGCCAAGGGCGCTGAAATCGACCTGGGCGATGACGTGGTGGGCTACCTGCGCGCCTCCGAAATCTCTGCTGACCGCGTGGAAGACGCCCGCACCGTCCTGAAGGAAGGCGACGAAGTGAACGCCGTGGTGACCAATGTGGACCGCAAGAGCCGCAGCATCTCCCTGTCGATCCGCGCCAAGGACCAGGCCGACCAGCAAGAAGCCATGGCTTCGCTGAGCCAGAACACCGGTAACGCCGGCACCACCAGCCTGGGCGCCCTGCTGCGCGCCAAGCTGGACAACAACTGATTGCCTGCGCTTTCAGTCTTGAAAAGCCTGCCCCTCGGGGCAGGCTTTTTTGAGTCTGCCGAGCCGCAGCCTGACACTGCACCACGCGAGTAACCCCATGACCCGCTCCGACCTCGTTGAAGAACTGGCTGCGCGCTTTTCGCAGCTCACCCACCGCGACGCTGAACTGGCCGTCAAAACGGTGCTCGACGCCATGAGCGAGGCCTTGGTGCGCGGCCACCGCATCGAAATCCGTGGTTTTGGCAGCTTCTCGATCAACCGACGCCCTCCCCGTGTGGGCCGCAACCCGCGCTCCGGCGAGACCGTGATGATTCCGGAAAAGCGCGTGCCCCATTTCAAGCCAGGCAAAGCCCTGCGCGAAGCCGTTGACGCGGCCACCCCATCTGTTCAGCCCGCCGCCGAATAAGCGGCAGAGCACCGACCGGCAACCTGTCACAGACGGGTCTGCCCGCTAGAATCGGTCCACTTGCGAGGCCCTGCATGAAACGTCTGCTCCGGCTGCTTCAGTGGGTACTGAAAGCCATCATCTTCTTCACCCTGTTTGCGTTCGCCCTGAACAACCAGCAGGAAACCCGCGTGCATTTCTTTTTCGGTACCTTCTGGCAAGCCCCGACCATCCTGGTCGTATTGACCGCCTTTGCCTTGGGCGTGGCGGTGGGCGTGCTGGGCATGGTGCCGCGCTGGTGGCGCCAGCGCCAGGCCGCTCGTCAAGCCCAGGAACCCGTGGCAGCGCCTGCCCCCACCTCCCCTGCAGAACCGGAGACCCACGTTGGAGCTTGACCTGACCTGGATCCTGATCGGCCTGCCGCTGGCCTTCGCCCTGGGCTGGATCGCCTCGCGGCTGGACCTGCGCCAGCTGCGCATTGCCAACCGCCAGGCGCCACGCGCATACTTCAAGGGCCTGAACTACCTGCTCAACGAACAGCAGGACCAGGCCATCGACGCCTTCATCGAAGCCGTACAGAACGACCCCGACACTTCGGAGCTGCATTTCGCCTTGGGCAACCTGTTTCGCCGTCGTGGCGAATACGACCGCGCCGTGCGCGTGCACGAACACCTGCTGGCCCGCGCCGACCTGAGCAGTGCCGATCGCCAGCGCGCCCAGCACGGGCTGGCGCTGGACTTCCTCAAGGCCGGACTGCTCGATCGGGCCGAAGACGCGCTGCGCAAGCTCGAAGGCAGTCCTTACGAAGGCCAGGCGCGCCTGGCACGTCTGGCCATCTACGAACGCTCGCGCGAATGGCCGCAGGCCGCGCAGGTGGCCGAACTGCTGGAGCGCTCGGGCGAAGCCAACTTCAGCGTCCGCCAAGCCCACTATCGCTGCGAACAGGCCCGCGAAGCCTTCTCTCAAGGCGATCTGGAGCGCGCCCTCACACTGCTGCAGGACACGGTGCGGGACATTCCCCAGGCCCCACGCGCACGCATCCTGCTCGGCCAGCTGCTGCTCACCCGCCAGCAAGCCTCGGATTGCCTGCAGACACTGCGTCCCCTGTTCGAACAATCGGACCCCACTGCCCCACTGGCAGCGGCCACCCTGGCCAAGGCCGCGCAGGCCTGCGGCCAGGAAGCGGCTGCGCGCCAGTTGCTGCAGGATTTCTACCAACAGCAAGCCAGCCTGGATGTGCTCGAGGCCATGGTCACCCTGGGCGGACAAACTACCGCCGAGACCCGGCAGCCTTTCCTGCAGCACCTGCAAAAGCACGCCTCGCTGCTCGCCGCCTCACGCTGGCTGGCGGCTGCGCCGGCACAGGAAGCAGTGCCTGCTGCTGTTCAGAAGGCATTGGACACAGCCGCACGCCCTCTGGCCCGTTACCGCTGCGCGGCTTGCGGCTTTGAAGCCAAAGAGCATTTCTGGCACTGTCCGGGTTGCCAGGCTTGGGACAGCTACCCGCCCCGCCGGGTCGAAGAACTCTGACCTGTGCCCATGGTTCCTGGATTTCCCGGTCAAGCCGGGGAATGACAGACAGAAGCTTCATTCTTTGGTCAAATGCTTGACCATCCTCGCAGGCAATGGTCTGTCTTACTCGGGTTTGACGCGAAGATCCATGAATCTGATCAGGGAGAACAACATGAAGCACCACTTCGCACTGGGGCTGCTGCTGGCCGCCTTTGGGTCCGGCGCCCAGACCGTGGACATCGCGCAAGCCCGCGAGATCGACCTTGACGGCCTGCGCGGCCTGGGGCCCGCCACCACCCGACGCATCCTCGAGGAACGCGAACGCCAGCCTTTCCGGGACTGGAAAGACCTGATGAAACGCACGCCAGGCATGGGCCCGAAGAAAGCCTCGCAGCTGTCCGAACAAGGCTTGCGGGTACAGGGACAGACTTATCCGCCGTCCCGTGCACACTGATCAGCTTGCGCCGTAACCGCCACCACCCGGTGTGTGGATTTCAAAAATGTCGCCCTCCGCCATTTCGGTCTGACCAATGTGGGCGAGCTCCTCGACCTGGCCGGATGCGCGCACCACGCGGTTGATGCCAGGCTGGCCCGGCTGTCCGCCCCCGACGCCAAAGGCCGGATGCACCCGACCGTTAGACAGGATGCCGGCCGTCATCGGCTCCAGAAAGCGAATGCGGCGCACCCCACCATCGCCGCCCTTCCAGCGGCCCGCGCCGCCCGAGCCTTGCCGGATCGCGTAGCTTTCCAGCCGCACCGGAAAGCGGAACTCCAGCACTTCCGGATCGGTCAGGCGCGAGTTGGTCATGTGGGTCTGCACCACCGAAGTGCCATCAAAGCCCCCCACGAGTGCGCCCCGCTCGTCGAATCGTCCACCCGCGCCGCTGCCGCCCGAGATCGTCTCGTAGTACTGGTAGCGCGCATTGCCGAAGGTGAAGTTGTTCATGGTCGGCTGACTGCCTGCCATCACACCCAAAGCGCCAAACAGCGCATTGGTGATGCAGGTGGACGTTTCCACATTGCCCGCCACCACCGAGGCCGGCGGCAAGGGGTTGAGCATGGAGCCTTCGGGAATGGTCACTTTGAGCGGCTTGAGGCAACCCGCGTTGAGCGGGATGTCGTCATCCACCAGCGTTCGGAACACATAGAGCACGGCGGCCATGCACACCGCACGCGGCGCGTTGAAGTTGTTGGACAGCTGTGCGCTGGTGCCGGTGAAGTCGATCTCGGCGCTGCGCTCTGCACTGTTGACCCGCACCGCCACCTGGATTTGCGCGCCGTTGTCCAGCGGCAGGATGAAGTGGCCGTTTTTCAGGCGGGTGATCACGCGGCGCACCGATTCCTCGGCGTTGTCCTGCACATGGCGCATGTAGGCCTGCACCACACCCAGACCGAACTGCTCCACCATGCGGCGCAGCTCCTGCACCCCCTTTTCGTTGGCAGCGATCTGGGCTTTCAGGTCGGCCATGTTCTGCGCCGGATTGCGGCTCGGGTACTCGCCGCTTTGCAGCAGCGCCACCCTCTCGGCCTCGCGCAGACGCCCCGCTTCGACCAGCTTGAAGTTCTGGATCTGCACACCCTCTTCTTCGATGCGGGTCGAGAACGGCGGCATCGAGCCCGGCGTAAGCCCGCCCACGTCCGCGTGGTGACCGCGTGAGCCCACATAGAACACCGGCTCGGCCATGCCATCCAGAAACACGGGCGTGATGACCGTCACGTCCGGCAAGTGCGTGCCCCCGTGGTAAGGGTCATTGAGCACATAGACGTCGCCTGGCTGCATGCGGCCCGCGTTCTCTCGGATCACGGTCTGGATGCTTTCGCCCATCGAACCCAGGTGCACCGGCATGTGCGGCGCGTTGGCGATCAGATGCCCCTCGGCGCTGAACAGCGCACACGAAAAGTCCAGCCGCTCCTTGATGTTGACCGAGTAGGCCGTGTTCTGCAGCTGCAGGCCCATCTGCTCGGCAATGTTCATGAACAGGTTGTTGAACACCTCCAGCAAGATCGGGTCGACCTGCGTGCCCACTGCAAACTGCACATTGCGAGGCACACGGCGCTCGAGCACCAAATGGTCTAAGGCGGTGAGTTGAGCCTGCCAACCCGGCTCGACCACCGTGGTGGCATTTTTTTCAGCGATGAT
>CAXRGK010000297.1:0-2041 GCA_964230145.1 Burkholderiaceae bacterium
CCGTCAAAGAACAGCGGCAGGTAGTACTCGATGCCCGCCGTGGCCACGCCGTTGCCCATGTCCTTGTAGATGCGGCTCTTGGTCGGGTCGCCTTCGAGCAGCTCGCGCCAGCGGCTGCGAAAGCGCGCACGGGCCGCCTCATCCATCGGGAACTCGCGCCCGGGCAGCAGCCGCACCTCGGGCACGGGGTAGAGGCTGCGCTGGCTGTCGGGGTCGAAGGTGCGAATGCTGTCGATCTCGTCGTCGAACAGGTCCACCCGGTAGGGCACGGGCGAGCCCATGGGAAAGAGGTCGATCAGCCCGCCGCGCACCGCGTATTCGCCGGGGCTGACCACCTGGCTGACGTGGTTGTAGCCGGCCAGGGTGAGCTGGCTTTTGAGCTGGGCCTCGTCCAGCTTCTGTTGGGTCTTGAACTCGAAGGTGTAGCCCGCCAGAAAGGAAGGGGGCGCCAGCCGGTACAGGGCGGTGGTGGCGGGGATCAGCACCACATCGGCGGCTTCGGGGTGCTGGCGCTGGCGGATGCGCCAGAGCGTGGCCAGCCGCTCTGAAATCAGGTCCTGGTGCGGCGAGAAGGTGTCATACGGCAGGGTCTCCCAGTCCGGGAACATCACGCAGCGCAGGCCGGGGGCGAAAAACACCATTTCATCCATCAGCCGCTGCGCATCAAGGGCGTCTGCCGTCACGATGGCGGTGAGCTTGCCCGCGGCTTTTTCCCGCTCGGCCAGCTGTGACAGCAGCACGGCGTCGGCCGAGCCGATCGGGCGGGGGAGGGTGAAGCGTTTACCGGGGTGCAGGACAGGCAGGTTCATGGCGCAGACAAAACGGAAACACCCCCCGCCAGTGATGGAGGGGGGTGTGAAGTTCACGGACCACCTCATTGTAGGAGGCCGCAGGGGCGGCCTCCTACAATGAGTGGCAATGACTTCGTTTCATGCCCTCATTCCGTGTGCCGGCACGGGCAGCCGTGCTGGCACATCCGTGCCCAAGCAGTACCAGCCGGTGGCAGGTCAGCCCTTGGTCATGCACACGGTGCAGGCGCTGGCCGCAGTGTCGCAATTGGGCAGCGGCTGGCTTGTTCTGTCTCCCGAAGATGACTTCATTTGGCCAGGGGCCGGCTGGCCTGCGCATTTCAGTCGTGTGCGCTGCGGTGGTGCCAGCCGTGCCGAGAGCGTATTCAATGGCCTCAAGGCGATGCTGGCGTCAGGCTTGGATGGGCAGGACTGGGTGCTGGTGCATGATGCCGCCCGCTGCTTGGTGGAGCCTGGGGCGGTGAGCCGGCTCATCGACATCTGCCGCGATGACGCAGTGGGTGGTTTGCTGGCGCTGCCTTTGCCAGACACGCTCAAAAGCGAGGTCAACGGTCGCGTTCAGCAGACCGTGCCCCGCGAACACAAATGGCTGGCACAGACGCCGCAGATGTTTCGCCTGCAAGCCTTGCACGATGCGCTGGCGGCTGTGGCCAGCAGCGGTTTTGCCGGCATCACCGACGAAGCCAGCGCCATGGAACGCCTGGGCCTCCAACCACGTCTGGTCGAGGGCTCGGCCCAGAATTTCAAGGTGACCTACCCGGCCGATTTTGTGCTGGCCGAGGCGATCCTCAGGAGCAGAACATGAATTTCCGAATCGGTGAAGGCTGGGATGTGCATGCCCTGGTGCCCGGCCGCAAATTGATGCTGGGCGGGGTGAATGTGCCGCACACAGCAGGGCTTCTGGGGCATTCGGACGCCGATGTGCTGCTGCACGCCATCACCGACGCGGTGCTCGGTGCTGCCGGGCTGGGCGATATTGGCCGGCATTTCCCGGATACCGATCCGCAGTTCAAGGGTGTGGACTCCTCGGTGCTGCTGGCGGAGGCCATGCGCCGCGTGCGCCAGCAGGGCTGGGAGCTGGTCAACGTTGACAGCACCATCGTGGCGCAGGCCCCCAAGCTTGCACCGCACATGTCAGACATCCAGGCTGGCGTGGCCAAGGCCCTTGGCGTGGCGCCTGATCAGGTCAATGTGAAAGATCGGAAGAGCGTCGTGTAGGGAAAGAGTGTAGA
>CAXRGK010000298.1:0-6164 GCA_964230145.1 Burkholderiaceae bacterium
GTCGAATCGCTGGGCGAACACCTGCTGGTGAGCGGCCTGGCTCAGGATGCCGTCAAGGCCCAGCGCGCCATGCACATGGCCGAGGCTTTCGGCGGCGAGAAAAAGGTGATCAACCTGCTGCGCGTGGGCAGCGCCCAGCAGGTCATGCTGGAGGTCAAGGTGGCCGAAGTCTCGCGCAACCTGCTCGACGAGTTGGGCGTGGACCTGACCATGACCCGCGTGGCCGGCGACACCACCCTCAGGCTGCTCACCCAGCTGGTCAGCACCGCGGTCGGCACAGGCACCAACCAGAGTCCCGGCGGCTCCTTGCGCGCCAGCAGGGCCAACGGAAAAACCGATGCCACGCTGACGGCACGTGCCGACAAGGACCTGGTCAAGATCCTGGCCGAACCGACCATCACCGCCATCCACGGCCAGGAAGGCTCCTTCCTGGCGGGAGGGCGCATCTACATCCCGGTGCCGCAGACCAGCAGCTCGGGCGCGACCACCATCACGCTAGAAGAAAAGGAATTCGGCGTGGGCCTGCGCTTCATGCCCACCGTGCTGGAAGACGGCCTGATCAACCTGCGTGTCACGCCCGAGGTGTCCGAACTGTCGCAGGAAGGCACCCTGATCCGCGGCGCCAACAACGTCACCAGCCTGCTGCCCGCCATCACGACGCGGCGCGCTTCCACCACGGTGCAGTTGCGCAACGGTGAGAGCTTCGTCATCGGCGGCCTCATCAAGAGCAATGTGACCGAGGCCATCAAGGCTTTTCCGGTACTGGGCGAGCTGCCGATCGTCGGCGCGTTGTTTCGCAGCACCTCGTTCCAGACGCAAAAGTCCGAACTGCTGTTTGTGGTGACGCCGCATCTGGCGCGCCCGACGGCCAGCCTGCCGCGCCTGCCCACCGATGGTTTCGTGCCACCCAGCCGCAGCGAACTGTTTCTGGAAGGCCGCCTCGAGGGCCGCCCGGCCCCGAGCGACACCCCGGCGCCTGCCACCAACCGCCCCTGAAGGAATGACGCCATGAACTTGCCAAGCCCCCACACTGCATCACGCGCGCCGCTGCCCGGTTGCGCCCTGCCCACAGCGGTCTTGCTCGCGGCCTTGGCCGGCTGCGCCCATGAGCCTTCTCCCCTTGAGCGGGCATTGGGCGACACGGTGCGCCAGGCCCAGGCACAGCAGGCCATCCCGGCCGCCGCCGATGTCCTGTCCAAACGAGCGCCCATCGTCACCGACGGCGTGATCGCCGTCCATGGGGTGGACCGCTACCACCAGAGCTGGATCCGTCCGCCTGCCCCCACGACCGTGCTGAACATCCAGGCCGGCGGCGTGCAACAGGCCGGCCAGCCCAACATGCCACGCTGAGGAGCTCGCATGCCTGTGCACCTGATGGGAAACAATCTCCTGCACCTGAACCTGATCCAGAGCACCTTGCTCGCGGCTGGCTGGAGCAGTGACGATGTCCGCACCCCGGCCGATCTGCCCGCGCTTGAAACCGCATTGGCGGCCCAGCCGCAGGCCACGCTGGTGCTGGACCTGGGCAGCGGGGAAGACACCTCTGCACTGTCCTGGCTGACCGAAATCACACGGCGCTGGCCGGCCCTGCAGGTGGTGCTGCTCTGCGCCCAGCGCGACGAGGCGCTGCTGATGCAGGCCATGCGCAGCGGTGCACGCGAAGTGCTGGACTCGCCCCCCGAGCCCACCGAGCTGACGCAGACGCTGCAACGTCTGGCCCCACAGTCGGATCAAACCCATGCTGCGGCCGGCCGACTGGCCCCGATGCTCGCCTTCATTGCCAGCAAGGGGGGCAACGGCAGCACCCAGCTGGCCAGCAACCTGGCCTGGCTGCTGGCCCTGGAGTTTCAGCGCGACACCGCCCTGGTGGACCTGGACCTGCCCTACGGCGATGCTTCGTTTTACCTGGGCGGCGGCCAGGCGCGACACAGCATCGACCACCTGGCCCGGCAAGGGCCACGCCTGGACAGCCAGCTGCTGCGCAGCAGCCTGCACCCGGTGCACGAACGCCTGCACCTGCTGGCCGCACCCGCCACGCCGGTGCTGCCGCGCGGCATCACGCCCGCATCGCTGACCCGCGTGCTCACACTTGCGCGCCAGCAGCACGAGGTCGTCATCCTTGACCTGCCACGCCAGCCCGATGAACTGACCCTGCAGGCCCTGCAACTGGCCGACACGGTGTTCATCGTGATGCGCCGGCGCGTGCCCGATGTGCGCAATGCCCAGCGCCTGATGCAGCTGCTGCAGGACCAGGGCGTGCCCCTTGCACACATGCGCCCCCTGCTCAACCGCTTTGATGAAACCGGGCCGCTCGAAGCCGCGGCCATCGACAAGGCCCTGCCGAGACCGATCGCACACCGCGTCGCCAATGACCCCACGGCACTGCAAGCCTGCGTGCACCTGGGTCTGCCGCTGCATGAACACGCACCGGGCAGCCCCGTGCTGCGCGACCTGCGCCAGATCGGCAGCCAATGCCTGGCGCTGCCTCTGCCCCACCGCCGCGGCTGGCTCGGCCGCTGGCTGGGCAAATCGGTGGCGTCTTCCCAGCCCTGACGAAAGGCACGAACACGATGAACGAAACCCTTGTGGCCACACCGTCCGTCCATGGTGTGCTGGAGCCCGTGCGCACCCGCATCCACCGCGAGATGCTCAGCCGGCTCGACCTCAACCAGCTCGAAAAAATGGCGCCGGACGCCCTGCGCGCCGAGCTGCAGTGGCTGGCCGGCCAGCTGATGGACGAACTCAAGATCGCGCTCAATGAAACCGAGCGCCGCCAGGTCATCCAGGGCATCCAGGACGAGATGCTGGGCCTCGGACCTCTGGAGCCTTTGCTGGCCGATCCCGGCATCTCGGACATTCTGGTCAATGGCCCGCAGCAGACCTGGATCGAACGGCGCGGCAAGCTCGAACGCAGTGCGGTGCGGTTTGACGATGACGCCCACCTGCGCCGTGTGATTGACCGCATCGTCTCGCGCATCGGTCGCCGTGTCGATGAAATGAGCCCGATGGTGGACGCCCGCCTGCCCGATGGCTCGCGGGTGAACGCGGTGATCCCGCCACTGGCGATCGACGGCGCCTCGCTCTCGATCCGCCGCTTCGGTGGCGATGCCCTGACCCTGCAGGAACTCGTGCGCCTGCATGCGCTCACGCCCGGCATGGCCGAGCTGATCGCGGCCCTGGTGCAGGCGCGCCTGAACGTGCTGGTCTCGGGTGGCACCGGCAGCGGCAAGACCACCTTGCTCAACGCCATGTCGGCCAGCATCCCGGCCAGCGAGCGCATCATCACCATCGAAGACGCGGCCGAGCTGCAACTGCAGCAGCCACATGTGGTGCGGCTCGAATCGCGCCCGCCCAACATCGAGGGCGAGGGCGAGGTGTCGCAGCGCGCCCTGCTGCGCAACAGCCTGCGCATGCGGCCCGACCGCATCATCCTGGGTGAGGTGCGCGGGGCCGAAGTGCTGGACATGCTGCAGGCCATGAACACCGGCCACGACGGTTCGATGACCACGCTGCACGCCAATTCGCCACGCGATGCCCTCACCCGCCTCGAACACATGCTGGGCATGGCCGGTCTGCAGCTGGACGCCCGCTCGGTACGCCAGCAGATCGGCTCGGCGCTGTCGGTGGTGGTGCAGGTCTCGCGGCTGTCCGACGGTCAGCGCAAGGTGGTCAGCCTGCAGGAGATCACCGGCACCGAAGGGGACGTGGTGAGCATGCAAGAGGTGTTCCGCTTCGAACAGACCGGACTGGATACCGATGGCCGTGTGCGCGGCCAGTTCGTCACCACCGGCATCCGCCCACGCTTTGCGCAGCGCCTGCGCTCACGCGGCATCGCCCTGCGCGAAGACCTGTTCGAGCCTGCCAGCAGGAGCCTGTGATGACGATGGAAGTGCGTTATTGGAGTTTCTTTGCACTGGGCCTGCTGTCGCTCATGCTGTTCATGGGCGCCCTGGTCCTGTGGTGGCAGGCGCGCACCCTGCAGCGAAGCCAGCAGCGCCTGCCGGGATGGGCAGCGCGTTCGAGTGCAGCGACCAGCGCCCCCGCGCGGCGCGCCAGCCGCTGGATCGGCACCAGCCCCCGGTTGCAGCAATGGCTCAACCGCCTGCCCGGCATGGCGCGCTACGACCGTTTTCTGCAGCAGACCGGCTGGCCCCTGAACAGCGCCGAAGCCGTGATGGGCAGCACCGCACTGGCCATCGGTGTGCTGGTGCTGACCACCTTGCTCGGTACCCCGTTCCTGCTGGCCGGGCTGGCGGGTCTGACCGCCGTGGGCGTTGCGCAAGCCACCCTGGTGTGGCGCCGCCAGCACCGCGCGCGGCAACTGGAGCGGCAACTGCCCGACGCCCTCTCACTGATCGCCCGCTCGATGCAGGCCGGCCATGCATTCAGCAGCGCGCTGCAGATTGCGGGGCAGGAAAGCCCGTCCCCCATCGGTGACGAATTGCGTGGCGTGTTCAGCGAAATCCAGTACGGCGAAAGCCCCAACGAAGCCCTGAGCCATTGGGCCGAACGTGTCGCAGGCGAAGACGTGCGCATCTTCGTGATCGCGGTGCGCATCCAGAGCGAGACGGGCGGCAACCTGGCCGAACTGCTGCACCAGACGGCTGCCCTGATCCGCGAGCGGCAAAAGCTGCGCGGCACAGTGCGGGTGCTGTCGGCCGAAGGCCGCATCTCGGCCCTGATCCTGACGTTGCTGCCCTTTGGCCTGGCCGCCATGCTCACAGTGCTCAACCCGGGCGTCATGGCGCAGCTGTGGACCGATCCTTTGGGCCTTCGCCTGCTCAGCCTCGCACTGGGCCTGATGGGCCTGGGCATGCTCTGGATGTGGCGGCTGGTGCGCATGCAACCCTGACCGGAGAAACCGCATGAACTTGACGATGTTGCTGGCCGGCGCGCTGGTGTTTGCCGCTTTCAGTGCCGTGGCGTGGACCTTGATGCAACGGTTCTGGCCCGACCCCGGTGCGCAGCGCCTGGCAGGCGCGCCTGAAACCCGAGCGGCCCTGCCCCCGCGCTGGTCCGAGCGCCTGCCTCAGAGCGTGGTGCGACTGCTGGGCTGGCTCAGCCAATGGAGCCTGTCTGACGCGCCGGCCAGCCCGACACCGGACAACAAGGCCGTTGCACAACAAGCCACCACAGCGCTGGGCCTGCGACTCGTGCGTGCAGGTTGGCGTTCGCGCCACGCACTGTGGCTCTATGGCGGCAGCAAGACCTTGCTGCTGACCCTGCTGCCCACGCTGCTGGCCTCCGTGGCCTGGTCTTTCGGTCTGCGCGCCGGCAGCCTGCCTTGGTGGGCTGCACTGCTGGGCGCCGCCTCCCTGGGCTACGTCTTGCCCGACCTGGCTTTGCGCTGGCAACTGGCCCGTCGACAGGGGGCCTTGTTCAAGGGTTTTCCGGATGCACTCGATTTGCTGCGCGTGTGTGTGCAGGCTGGCCTGGGACTGGACGCGGCCATCGAGCGCGTCGGCCGCGAAATGCGTCTGGCCAGTCCGGTCCTGTCCGAAGAGTGGCGGCTGACCGGGCTGGAACTGCGTGCTGGGGCCTCGCGTGCGCAGGCCCTGCGTCACCTGGCCGAACGCGTGGGCCTGCCCGACATCGACGCCCTGGTGACGATGCTGATCCAGGCCGACCGCTTTGGCACGCGCATGGCCGACGCCCTGCAGGTGCACGCCGATGCGCTGCGCACCCAGCGCCGCCTGCGTGCCGAAGAGGCTGCGGCCAAACTGCCGGTCAAGCTGCTGATCCCGCTGGTGTTCTGCATCTTCCCGGCGCTGCTGACCGTGATGCTCGGGCCAGTGGGCATCAGCCTCTACAACCATTTTTCCAAGCAGGGCTGAAAACCCGCCGCATGGCGCGCGGCGTGGGCGGATAATCGCGGCAATCCGAGCCGCGCCATGAACGACCGCCCGCCCCTGCTTGCCCACGAATGGATCGCCGGCCTTGAAAAAGGCCTGGGCGTGATCGAGGCTTTTGATGCAGACCACCCCCGCATGACCGCCACCGAGGCCGGCGAGCGCTGCGGCATGACGCGCACGGCCGCGCGCCGATACCTCAAGACACTGGCCCACCTGGGCTATGTGGGCACCGATGGCAAACAGTACTGGCTGATGCCGCGCATCCTGCGTCTGGGCAGATCGGAAGAGCACACGTCTGAACTCCAGTCACAC
>CAXRGK010000299.1:0-10386 GCA_964230145.1 Burkholderiaceae bacterium
CCGGCGAATGGCTGGCCACCATGTGCCTGACCGAGCCACACGCAGGCTCCGACCTGGGTCTGTGCCGCACCAAGGCCGTGCCGCAGGCTGATGGCAGCTACCTGCTGTCGGGCACCAAGATCTTCATCTCGGGCGGCGAGCATGACCTGACCGACAACATCGTCCATCTGGTGCTGGCCCGCCTGCCCGACGCCCCGCCCGGCCCCAAGGGCCTGTCGCTGTTTCTGGTGCCCAAGTTCTACCCGGACGGCACGCGCAGTGCGGTGCACTGCGAGCGCATCGAAGAAAAAATGGGCCTGCACGGCAGCCCCACCTGCGTGATGCGCTTTGATGAAGCCGTCAGTCAGATCGTGGGCGAGCCGGGCAAAGGCCTGAACGCGATGTTCATCATGATGAACGCGGCACGTCTGCATGTGGCCCTGCAGGGCATCGGCCTGCTGGATGCCGCCTGGCAAAAAGCCGACGCCTATTCTCAGGAACGCCGCCAGATGCGCGCACCGGGCAAAGGCAAGGGTACCGGTGAGGCCGATCTGATCGCCGAACACCCGGCCATGCGCCGCATTCTCGACACCCAGCGCGCCTGGGTGGATGCGGGCCGCGTGCTGGCCTACAAGACGGCCCTTGAGCTTGACCAGATCAAGCACGGCGCGGCCGAAGCACAACCGTTTGCGCAACGCTGGTGCGCCCTGGTCACGCCCATCATGAAGTCGGTCTTCACGCACCAGGCCTTCCATGGCGGCAGCGACTGCCTGCAGGTGTTTGGCGGCCACGGCTATGTGCGCGAATGGGGCATCGAGCAACACATCCGCGACGCCCGCGTGGCCATGATCTACGAAGGCACCAACGAGATCCAGGCCATTGACCTGCTGGTGCGCAAGGTGTTGGCCGATGGCGGCCAGGGCATGAACGCCTTGCTGGACTTTGTCGAAACCGACCTTCCGGCCAAGGCTGCCACACGCACCGCCGCCGTGGCACGCATCGGCACACTGCGCGCGGTGACGAAACAAATCGTGGAGGCTGCACCGAAGGACGCGCAACTGCCGTTTCGCGTGGCCGACGACTATTTGCGCGCCTGCGCATTGGTGCTGCTGGACTGGGCCTGGTTGCGCATCGATGCGGCCGTGGATGCCAACACGCCAAATGCCGCCAACCGCTGGCAAGCCCCGGCACAGGCGCTGCGCCAATGGGTGCTGCCCGAGTTCCAGATGCGCACCTACATCATCGTGCAGCAGTGTGCGGCGGTGGCGGCATAATCCGCGCCTGAACTTTCACTTATGGCCAGAACCGCACAATCGAGCTTCAAGCGACCCAGCCACCGCAGCAAGAAATCCGCTGGCGGTCTGCCCAATGTCACCGCCATCGAGCAGGTCGATACCAGCTACCTGCAGACACTGCTGGGTTACAACGCGCGGCGTGCGGCATTGACCATCATCGAAGGCTTTCTGGAGCGCATGGCCGAGTTTGGGCTGCGGCCTGTGGATTTTTCCGTCATGTCGGTCATCCAGCACAACCCGGGGGTGACCTCTCGCCAGCTGTGCGCGGCGCTCAACCTGCTGCCGCCCAATCTGGTGGGCCTGATCCAGTCGCTGGAGGCGCGTGGTTTGATTCACCGCCTGCCCCACCCCACCGACGGTCGTGCCATGGGTCTGCACCCTACGCCCGAAGGGGCTGCGCTCATGCAGCAGGCCGAACAGGCGGCGACCGATCTGGAGATCGAACGGTCCTCACGCCTGACCCCCACGCAGCGCAAGACGCTGCTGGACCTGCTGCAAAAAATTTACCTCTGAGCCCGCTCGGCCAGGGAAATGTCGATGCGGCGGTTGCGTGCGCGACCGGCTTCCGTGCTGTTGTCTGCAATCGGTTCGCGCGATCCGCGCCCATCGATGCTGATGCGTGAGGACGCTACCCCGCGTGACACGAGATAGTCACGCGCGCTCTGTGCCCGGTTGACAGACAGCGGGTTGTTGATGGCATCGCTGCCCGTGTTGTCGGTGTGGCCCACGATGCGCACCTCCATCGACGGCTGCTGGTTCAGACCTTGCGCGAACTGGTCCAGGATAGGCATCAGGCGCGGCTGAATGTCATGACGCCCCGTAGCGAAGGAGATGTCGTTCGGGATGCTCAGCTTGAGCTGGTTGTCGGCCGTCTGAGTGACCACTGTGCCCGTGCCTGCGGTGGCGCGCTCCATCTGCCGCTTCTTCTCTTCCATCTGGCGTGACCAGACGTAGCCGCCCAGGCCACCCAGTGCCGCACCGATGGCGGTGCCGCGGGTGTTACCACCGACCACCTGACCAGCCACCGCACCGATCACGGCCCCCGTGGTGGCGCCACGCTGTTCGGGCGTCATGGTGTCGCAACCTGCCAGCACGGCCACGCTGGCGCACGCCAGAACAACCTGCTTCAAGGAAAAACGGTATGAGGGGTTCATGGATGGTGTCCTTTCTGTTTTGGGTAGCAGGTCCTTCGTGAAGGACCTGCGAAAAGCTTACCCAAAAGCCATGCTCTGGATGTAAACAAATGTTGTCAGTGCGCCAGGGCGCTCAGCCTTGAGCTTTTGCCAGCAGGGGCAGAACAAGCTGTACCCGTGCGCCACCGGAGGCGGGATTGTCCAGCGACAGCCGCCCACCGAATCCGGTCAGGATGCCGTGGGCCATGTACAAGCCCAGACCGTTGAGCCAATCCATGGAAGACAGCACCCCCTCGTGGGTCTGCGCCAGCACCCGTGGTGGCAGACCGGGGCCGCCATCGCGAACTTCAATGCAGGCTTCCTCTCCCTGAACCCGCAGACTGACCGAAATCACGGCGCGCTGCTGCAACAGCACAGCCTGCATGGCGTTGCGAATGACCTGCACCAGCGTCTGGGTCAGCGGCAAGGCCTGGGCATGCACGCACACCGGCTGCGCAGGCACCTGCACCGACAGTGTGATGCCCCGGTACATCAGCTCCTGACGCAACAGGTCATGCGCATCCTGCAACACCGACTGCAAAACCAAGGTGGAGGACTGGCCGGACATGGGGCGCAGGAACCCCCGGATGCGTTCGACCATGGCGGCGCTGCGTTGCAGCCCCTGCACGGCCTGCCCCAGCAGTGGACCGACCGCACCCAGATCGGCCAGCCCGGACTGCACCATTCGCCTGGCCAGTTGCACGTTCAGCCGCGTCGCCGTCAGGGGCTGCAGGATGTCGTGTCCCAGCGAGTTGGCCAGCACAGACAGCGTGCGCTGGCGGTCCAGCAAGGTCAGGCTCTGCGCCTTGTCCCGCCACTGCCGGGCCTGCCATTGCGCCTGGCGCAGCCGGGCGGTGGCGCGCTGCGCACGCTCCAGCGCCAGGCCCAGGTAGCCCATGTAGGCCATCACCACCGTCAACAGCGACACCAGCCCCAGGATGTGGTTGAGCACCCCCTGCTGCATGGCGTACAGGCCGTGCTGGCCGAGCCAGGTGGCCAGCGCATTGGCCATCATGCTGGCGGTAAAGATGGAAAAGCCCGCCACGATGAACCGGGCATTGCGGCTGCGTTCGTGCCGCGCGAGTGCCAGTGCAGACAAAGTCAGGGCCAGCAGTGCGGCACTGTTGGCCAGCCGCACCAGCATGGCCATACCCGGTGTGTGGCGGTGTCCAAACCCCCAGCCAATGACACCGGCATACAGCACCAAAACCACCACCAGTCCGCGCCAGGACCAGGCCCGCCCCATGTCCATGCGCAGTGACTGCGCGTACAACAGGTAAGAGGCCAGCAGCATCGGCTGCGCCACCAGATAGGTCCAGACACTGTCCACCAAGCCACGCATGCTGATCAGCCACACGCTGACACCGGCCAACAGCCCAGCCAGGCACCACACCCCCACTGGCCACTGCATGGGACGCCGCAGCACCAGCCAGAGGGTTGGCGACATCAGCAGGTAAAACAGGGCATTGACCCTGAATGAGGTGGCCAGATCCAGCACTTCAGTCATGTCGCCTCCGCCAGCAAAGGCAGACTCAGCTGCGCCTGCACGCCCCCTTCGGGCCGATCCATCAGGCTCAGCGTGCCGTGGTGGCGGGCCATGATGTCGCGCGAAATCGCCAGCCCCATGCCCAACCCATCCGGCCGGGTCGACCGCAGGGGCTCACCCCAGTGCGCACGCAGCTCCTCGCTCAGGCCAGTGCCTGTGTCGCAGACCAGCACCTGCGCCTGGCCCTGGTCGGCACGGCACAGCACGATGAGCTGTCGCCGCGGCTGCCCCGCCATGGCCTGGACCGCGTTGCGCAGCAGATTGACCAGCACCTGCGACAGGGCCACCTCATCCCCCAGACAGCGCAGCGGCACCGGCGAACGGTCCAGCTGCAGCACCACCCCAGCGCGCTGCATGTCGGTCTGCACCTGAGCCAAGGACTGCTCCAGAACCTGATGGAGATCCACCTCGCGCAAGCCGGGCCAGGCCGGCTCACCGCCCATGCGGATGCGCTGCAGGATTTGTACCGTGCGGTCGATGCCAGCCTCCACCTGCCCCAGCAGTTCCAAAAATGTGGGCTTCGCAGCGGCCCCCGCCGCCCAGTGGCGTTCGGCCAGCTGGGCATTCATCAGGGCCACGGTCAAAGGCTGGTTGAGCTCGTGCGCCAATGATCCAGAGAGGATGGCCATGCGCCGATGCCGTTCGATGCGGCGGATTTCAAGATCAAGCAGGCGCGTCTGCCGCTCACCCTGCTGCGCCAGCCGGGCCTGGATCTGCTCATTGGCCGTCAAATCCAGCATCATGCCCACATACGAAAAATGGCCGACCATCGCCGTCACCAAGGCCGTCAGCGCCAGCAGACTGGCATCCCAGGTGTTGCTGAAGGGACTGGGTGTGGCAATCGACTCCCGTGACAGTGCACTCTGCAGTGTGAGCGTCAGCCCCAGCACAAGGTAAGTGACCGCGATCGTGGCCGCGTTGCCACTGCGGATCTGGCGGGACAGGCGAAAGGCACACCAAGCGGTGTACAAGGACAGCAGCCCCAGCGCCAGGCGCATCCACAGGCCACGCTGCGCGGGTGAACACCACGCCAGCAGTGCGCTGTAGAAACCCGCCCCCAACAACAGCCACACCAGCACCTGCCCCCTCGACCAGGCACGACCCTGTGTGGTGCGCAGCGACTGTGCCCAGAACACCATGCTGCCCAGCACGCAGATGTTGGCCACCTGGTAGCTCACCACCGCCGGCAGCCAGGGCCGCAGTCCCATGAGCACTATGCCCAGGCCAGCCGCCAGCCCTCCTGCACACCACCAGGCAACGGCCTGGTCTGAGGCCGGCCGCAGCGCCAGCCACACCATGACCGGCAGGGCCAGAAACAGGAATGCCGCCAGAATCAGCGTGGTCTGACTGTGCAGCATGCTCAGGCCGCCTGCAGTGCCTGCTCCAACGATTCCAGCGTGAAAGGTTTGGACAGAAGAGTCACGCCCTGCATGGCCCGCACGCGCGCCAGCAATTTCTCATCCAGCGCAGCGGTGATCATCACGATGGGCAGTTGCGGTCGCCGCCGGAGCAACTCGGCCGCCAGATCGGCCCCGTTCATGCCGGGCAGGTTCAGGTCCAGCACCACGGCACCGAGCCGGGTTGTCGTGCCATCCGAGTCAGACAGCCACAAATGCCCATCACGCAGCGTCAATGCAGCCAGCAAGGACTCGGCGCTTTCATGCACGCTGGCCGCCATACCCTTGAACGACAGCAGCGCCTTGAGCGCCTGCGCAATCTGGACCTCATCGTCCACCAGCGCCACCATGCCCGGCGGCGTCAGCCCCTGATCCGTACTCGACAGCGCCATGATCTCGTTCCTTTCATGGCCGCAATGATATGCACATGTGACACCGGCAGACGTCCAGGATGCCCATGGCACTGCAAACTCTGGCAACATGCGCCCCCAACACCCACACGGAGACAACATGAGCACCGCGCTGACCCACTGCTGGCCCGAAGACACCGAGCACGCCCTTTTGATCGGCCGCATCTGGCAACCAGGCACGGGCCCGGTGCTGGTGCTCGCCACACCTGAAGGGCTGTGGGATCTGAGTCGCCTGGCCCCGACCAGCAGCGCCCTGCTCGAACTGCAGGATGTGGCCGTCCGTGTGCGCGCCCACCTGGCCAGCGGACAAGCGAGTCGCCTTGGGAGCGCCGACGCAGTGATCGCCAACAGCGACGAGGCCCACCGCGACAGCAGCCAAGCCTGGCTGCTTGCACCCTGTGACCTGCAGGCCGTCAAGGCCTCGGGCGTGACCTTTGTGGCCAGCATGCTCGAGCGCGTGATCGAGGAACAGGCCCGTGGCGACGCCAGCAAGGCCGAAGCGGTGCGCAAGGCCGTGGTGGCCGTGATCGGCGACAACCTGCGCGCGGTGCGTCCGGGCTCACCCGAAGCTGCCCAACTCAAAGAGGTGCTGCTGGCGCAAGGCGTGTGGTCGCAATATCTCGAAGTGGGCATCGGGCCGGATGCAGAGATCTTCACCAAGGCCCAGCCCATGAGCGCTGTGGGCCACGGTGCCTGGGTCGGCCTGCACCCGGGCAGCCAGTGGAACAACCCCGAGCCCGAAGTCGTGCTGGCGGCCAACTCGCGCGGCGAGGTGGTGGGGGCCACGCTGGGCAACGACGTCAACCTGCGCGACTTTGAAGGTCGCAGCGCCCTGCTGCTGGGCAAGGCCAAGGACAACAACGCCAGCTGCGCGATCGGCCCGTTCATTCGCCTGTTCGATGAACACTTCGGCATCGACGACGTGCGCCGCTGCGATCTGGACATGAAGGTTGAAGGCCCTGAAGGCTTTGTCATGCAGGGCAGCAGCAGTCTGGCGCAGATCAGCCGTGACCCGCTGGACCTGGCCGCCCAGGCCATGGGCAAGTACCACCAGTATCCCGACGGCATGATGCTGTTTTTGGGCACCATGTTCGCCCCCACGCAGGACCGCCACGGTCCGGGCCAGGGCTTCACCCATGTGGTGGGTGACACCGTCAGCATTGGCACCCCCAAGCTCGGCCAACTCTTCAATCGCGTCACCACCAGCGCCCAAGCGCCTGCCTGGACCTACGGCGCCGGCGCGCTGATGCGCGATCTGGCCCGCAGGGGGCTGCTGGCATAATTTCGGGCATCTCGCGGCCGCAAGAATCCACCGATTTCTGCGGCCGATTTTTTGACCCCAAAGGAAATCACCATG
This sequence comes from Burkholderiaceae bacterium, assembly GCA_964230145.1. GTDB lineage: Bacteria > Pseudomonadota > Gammaproteobacteria > Burkholderiales > Burkholderiaceae_C > Limnohabitans_A. The sequence goes on from CAXRGK010000299.1 coordinate 7,157, forward strand.
AACACCACCCCCTCCGGCCTGCAGTACGAAGACACCGTTGTCGGCGAAGGCGCCGAAGCCCAGGCCGGTCAGGATGTGGTCGTGCACTACACCGGCTGGCTCTACAAGGACGGTCAGCAGGGTGCCAAGTTCGATTCGAGCAAGGACCGCCGCGATCCTTTCGTGTTCGCGCTGGGCGCCGGCATGGTCATCAAGGGCTGGGACGAAGGCGTGGCCGGCATGAAGGTGGGCGGCGCCCGCACCCTGATCATTCCGCCCGAGCTGGGCTACGGCGCACGCGGCGCCGGCGGCGTGATTCCGCCCAATGCCACCCTCAAGTTCGACGTCGAGCTGCTGGCCATCCAATAATTTTCAGCCTCAACACCCCGACATGGGTCATGCCCGGGCCTGATCCGGGGATCTGTTGCGAGCCATGGATTCCCCTCTCAAGTCGGGGAATGACAAGACAGCCAATACCCCTTGAAATTTCCGGGATTGACCTCAGGTATGAGGTCGAATCCCTTTTTTGCTGTTTTTTTAAGCACAAATGTCCGAAAACACCCCTTCCCAAGACAGCGCTGCAGCAGCGCCTGAGTCCGCATCCACAACACCCGCTGATGCACCCGAGCAGGATCTGGCTGCACAACTGGCTGAACTGCAGGCCAAAAACGCCGAACTGGCCGACCTGTACCTTCGCGCCCAGGCCGATGTGCAGAACGCCCGCCGCCGCGCCGATGAGGAAGTTGCCAAATCGCGCAAGTTTGCCATCGAAGGTTTTGCTGAAAGCCTGCTGCCCGTGATCGACAGCCTGGAAGCCGGCCTGGCCATCCCCAACGCGACCATCGAGCAGATCCGCGAAGGCTCCGAGGCGACCTTGCGCCAGCTCAAGAGCGCACTCGAGCGCAACAAGGTGGTCGAAGTCAACCCGGCCGCCGGCACCAAATTCGATCCGACACAGCACCAGGCCATCAGCATGGTGCCCGCCGAGCAAGAGGCCAACACGGTGGTCACCGTGCTGCAAAAGGGCTATCTGATCGCCGAGCGCGTGCTGCGGCCTGCGCTGGTCACGGTCGCGGCCCCCAAGTAAGGCTTTGTTATTTGTGGGAGCGCGCCCCTGCGCGCGAAGATATTCGGCCGCAGGGGCGGCCTCCTACAAGGCCTCTTGATTTTCAAAACACCTTCCTCATTTATTCATCAGTTTCAAATTTCCTCACGGAGCACACAACATGGGAAAAATCATCGGCATTGACCTGGGCACCACCAACTCTTGCGTTGCCATCATGGAAGGCAACACCACCAAGGTGATCGAGAACGCCGAAGGCGCGCGCACCACGCCCTCCATCATTGCTTACCAGGAAGACGGCGAGATCCTGGTCGGCGCCAGCGCCAAGCGCCAGGCCGTGACCAACCCCAAGAACACGTTGTATGCCGTCAAGCGCCTGATCGGCCGCAAGTTCACCGAAAAAGAAGTGCAAAAGGACATCGACCTGATGCCCTACACCATCTCGGCTGCCGACAACGGTGACGCCTGGGTGGAAGTGCGCGGCAACAAGATGGCCCCGCCGCAGATCAGCGCCGAAGTGCTGCGCAAGATGAAGAAGACCGCCGAGGACTACCTGGGCGAGCCGGTCACCGAGGCCGTCATCACGGTGCCCGCCTACTTCAACGACGCCCAGCGTCAGGCCACCAAGGACGCCGGCCGCATTGCGGGTCTGGACGTCAAGCGCATCATCAACGAGCCCACGGCTGCGGCCCTGGCCTTCGGCCTGGACAAGCAGGAAAAGGGCGACCGCAAGATCGCAGTGTATGACCTGGGTGGCGGCACGTTCGACGTGTCCATCATCGAGATCGCCGACGTGGACGGCGAAAAGCAGTTCGAAGTGCTGTCCACCAACGGCGACACATTCCTGGGCGGCGAAGACTTCGACCAGCGCATCATCGACTACATCATCGAAGAGTTCAAAAAGGAATCGGGCGTCAACCTCAAGCAGGACGTGCTGGCCCTGCAGCGCCTGAAAGAGGCCGCCGAAAAAGCCAAGATCGAGCTGTCTTCGTCTTCGGCCACCGACGTCAACCTGCCCTACATCACCGCTGACGCCACCGGTCCCAAGCACCTGAACGTCAAACTCACCCGCGCCAAGTTCGAGTCGCTGGTGGAAGACCTGATCGAGCGCTCGATCGCGCCCTGCCGCATCGCCATCAAGGACGCCGGCATCAGCGTGTCCGACATCGACGACGTGATCCTGGTCGGCGGCCAGACCCGCATGCCCAAGGTGCAGGACAAGGTCAAGGAGTTCTTCGGCAAGGAGCCCCGCAAGGACGTCAACCCTGACGAAGCCGTGGCCGTGGGCGCCGCCATCCAGGGCCAGGTGCTCTCGGGCGACCGCAAGGACGTGCTGCTGCTGGACGTGACCCCCCTGTCCCTGGGCATCGAGACCCTGGGCGGTGTCATGACCAAGATGATCACCAAGAACACCACCATCCCGACCAAGTTCGCCCAGACCTTCTCGACCGCCGACGACAACCAGCCGGCCGTGACGATCAAGGTGTTCCAGGGCGAGCGCGAGATGGCCAGCGGCAACAAGCTGCTGGGCGAGTTCAACCTCGAAGGCATCCCGCCCGCACCGCGTGGCACGCCGCAGATCGAAGTGTCGTTTGACATCGACGCCAACGGCATCCTGCACGTGGGCGCCAAGGACAAGGGCACCGGCAAGGAAAACAAGATCACGATCAAGGCCAACTCCGGCCTGTCGGAAGCCGAGATCCAGCAAATGGTCAAGGACGCCGAACTGAACGCGGCCGAAGACAAGAAGAAGCTTGAACTCGTGCAGGCCCGTAACCAGGGCGAAGCGCTGGTGCACTCCACCCGCAAGAGCCTGACCGAGTACGGCGACAAGCTCGATGCCGGCGAGAAAGACGCCATCGAAGCGGCCGCCAAGACGCTGGAAGAAGCCCTCAAGGGCGACGACAAGGCCGACATCGAAGCCAAGACCGAAGCCCTGATGACCGCCAGCCAGAAGCTCGGCGAGAAGATGTACGCCGACATGCAGGCCCAGCAGGCGGCTGGCGCTGCAGGTGCCACAGGTGGCGAGCAGGCCAAGCCCGCTGACGACAACGTGGTCGACGCCGAAGTCAAGGAAGTCAAGAAAGGCTGAAGTTCCCGGTGACGCTGTGGGAGCGCGCCCCTGCGCGCGAAAGCATTCGGCCGCAGGGGCGGCCTCCCACAGCACAAGAACAACGTCCTGGGCCCG